>NZ_WBKP01000032.1 GCF_009602465.1 Cumulibacter manganitolerans
CGCCTACCTGGCACGCACCCGTCCGGAGCTGATCGGCTCGCTCACGCTGCTCAACACGATGATCGACTGCGCGGACGACGTCGAGCGTGCGTCGGCGACCTCACCGCCGCAGGCGCCCCCGCCGCAGGCGCCCCCGCCGGCGGCGTCACCCCTGATTGCCGCCGATCGCGTGGCCCAGCCCGCCCCCCGCGCCGCCCCGCTGAGCGGCGACGATCGACGCGCCGCCCTGCGCCGCGCGATGGCCGGCACGATGGCCCGCTCCAACAGGGAGATCCCGCACTACTACCTCGCCGCGGACATCGAGCTGCGCTCCGCGCTGGCCTGGCTGGAGCAACGCAACGCGGCTCGGCCGGTTACCGAGCGGGCGCTGCCCGTCGTGCTGCTGCTGAAGGCGACGGCGCTGGCCCTTCGGAGGACGCCCGATCTCAACGGGTCCTGGGAGCAGGACGACTTCCGGCCGGCCGACGCCGTGCACCTCGGCGTGGCGGTCGCACTGCGCGGCGGCGGTCTGGTGGCTCCGGCCATCCGCGACGCGGACACGCTTTCCATCACCGAGCTCATGGTGGCGCTGCGCGATCTCAGCGGGCGGGCCCGCCAGGGCCGGCTGCGCTCCTCGGAGGTCGCCGAGGCCACGTTCACGGTCACCAGCCTCGGCGACCAGGGCGTGGACACCGTCCTGCCGGTGATCTACCCGCCACAGGTCGCGATCGTCGGCTTCGGCCGGATCAGGGACCGCCCCTGGGCGGTCAACGGCGGACTCGCGGTCCGGCCGGTCGTGACGGCGGCGCTGGCGGGGGACCATCGAGTCAGCGACGGCCGCCGTGGGGCGGCCTTCCTCAAGGCACTCGACACCCTGTTGCAGGATCCGGAGGGGCTGTGATGGACGAAGCGGACCTGCGAGCGGTCGTCCTGCGCTCGCTCGGCGAGATCGCACCCGAGGCCGACCTCGCCGGGCTGGATCACCGTGGCGACCTGCGCGAGGAGCTGGAGCTGGACTCGTTGGACATCCTCAACCTCGCCATCCGGCTCTACGAGGCGACGGGTATCGACGTCCCCGAGCGGGACTACGCCAAGATCGTGACCGTCGACGGCTGCGTCGACTATCTCGGCGGGAGGCTCGAAGGACGCGCCGGCTGAGCTCCGCGGCGCTCGGAATCACCCGGGGCACAAGCAGCAGGTTCAACGGCGAACGAGAGGTGTACGAGTATGTCGACGCCGAGCCATGACTACACGGGCGGCGCACGCGACGTGGTGACGCCTTCTCCGGCCCGCGAGGCGGCTCCCAGGGTGCTCGCGAGCGCGGTCGGCATGCTTGAGCTGACCAGGCGGAAGCGGCTGCATCACCCGCGCGGGCGCGTCGGAAGGGTGATCCACTTCGCGGACGGTACGAGCGGCCGCATCTACCGCGAGACCATCGTCGACGAGGGCGTCGCAGCCGATCCCGCGGTCCTCGTCGTCGGTTTCGTGCTCCGCGGAATCCACGGGCGCGCCCATCGCGCATTCCGCGTGGAAAGCTGGCTGAACACGCCGCTGTTCGTGGGCTTTCCAGGTTTCACCGCCAAGCTGTGGACGGCCCACGACGAGCACGAGGTGTACCGAGGCTTCTACGAGTGGGACGGCGCGGACCGCGCTGCGAGCTACGTCCATGCGCTGAGCTGGGTGCTCGGGCTGGTCTGCGTGCCGGGCTCCATTCGGGCACACATCACCGTCGGCGTGCACAGCGCGGATGCACTGGCTCATCCGGAGCGGCTCGGGCCCTCCGGCACGGGAACGGAGCAGTGGTGGCGACCGCTGGCACCCCTCAGCCCGCGCTGAGATCAGTCGACCTCCTCGTCGTCGGTGCGGGCCCGGTCGGTCTGGCCCTCGCGCTGCAGGCACAGCAGTACGGCGCGAACGTCGCGGTCGTCGAACGACGCTCGCGCCTGGCACGCCCGTCGCGAGCGATGTTGCTGTGGACGCGTACCGCGCAGGCGCTCGACCGCCTCGGCGTCGCCGAGGAGCTGGCGGCTCTTCCCGGGGCGCCGACAGGGACGACCGTGCACCTCGGCGACCGGCACCTGCAGGTGCCGTTGGCGGCGTTGGGCCGCCGTGGCCGTCGTCCGCCGCTGGTGGTTCGGCAAGCGGATGTCGAGGCGGTCGCACGCAGCGCCGCCGTCACCCGCGGCGTCCCGGTCCTCGACCGCACGGAGCTGACGGACCTGGTTCTCGACGGTGCAGGCGCCGTCGCGACGCTGTCGACTCCGGACGTGACATGGCAGACGAAGTGCCGGTTCGTCGTGGGCTGCGATGGTGCGGAAAGCACGGTGCGCCGCCTAGCCGGCATCTCGTGGCGCGGCCACACCTATCCGCAGGAGACAGTGCTGGCCGACGTCGAGATGGACGACCTCACGCCGTCCGTCGCCCACATCGGTGCGGGACGCGCCGGCATCGGCTTTCTGTTCCCAGCGGGCGAGCACGGAGCCGTCTGGCGCCTGGTCCTCACGCGCGCGAGCCGCGGGAGCACGACGCCACCGGGCCGCGACGGACCTGCACTGCCGGTCCCGGAGCTGCGGGAGGCAATGAGCGGGGCAAACCTGCCCGGCCGGATCAGCGCCGCGCCGTGGTCGACCCGGGTGCGGCTCCAGCACCGGCACGCCGGCACGTATCGGAGTGGGCCGATCTTTCTCGCAGGAGACGCCGCCCACGTCTTCTCACCGGCCGGTGCGCAAGGGATGAACACCGGCCTGCAGGACGCAACGAATCTCGGTTGGAAGCTGGCAGCGGTGCTGAACGGGTCCATCGACCCGCGAGCGCTGCAAGCGTCGTACGAAGCGGAGCGGAGGCCGGTCGCTCGCCAGGTCGGACTGCTCACCGACCTGCTGCTTCACTTTGAAGCCGGCGAGCAGCTCCTTCCGCGGTGGACACGCACCGCCCTGCTACCCGCCCTGGCCCCGGCCGTACCCGCCGTCCTGAAGATCCGTGCGGCGAGCGCACCCATCGGCTGGGTACTGTCCCAGGAATGGGTCCGGTACCGCGGCGCGCTCACCGCCCACCGCCGCTCGCTGAGCCGTTGGGGCGCAGGGCGGTTCGCACCTGCCGCGCACGTGACGATCGACGGCCGTCGAGTCGCTCTGCACGAGGTCACGGCCCGGCCGGGGGTCCACGTCCTGCACGGGCGCGCCTTCCCCGTCGCCCAGCTCAGTGGCCTACCGGGTGTACGACTGCATTCCATCGACGGCTGGCCGGTGGAGCAGGTGGCGGTGGTGCGCCCGGACGGTTACATCGGCTACTTCGACCGGGCCGGTGATCCGGCGTCTCTGCTGGCTTGGCTGCAGGTGGTCACCGGCTACGCGGCTGATCAGCACCATGGGTGTACCGAGTAGCGGCTGAGCCGCCCGCCTTCCGCGGGCCCCTCGCCCGCCACGGCTCGGCCCCACGACCCACAGTCGACCTCCCGGCGCGCACTGTCCATCCCCGCCGTAACCTAGACTGGCTTGTTGGTGCCGCGCGTCCTCTCGCGCGACCCTGGTTTTTTCTCCCACCGCTAGGAATTCTCAGTGCTTCTCGCCGCCACCGAATCGTCCGGCCTCGGCTCCCAGCTCACGATGCTGCTTCCCCTGCTGCTCATCGCCGGAATGATGTTCCTCATGTTCCGCAGCCGCAAGAAGCAGATGGCTCAGCAGTCGGCGATGGTGACCTCGCTCGTGCCCGGCGTCCGGGTGCTGCTGGGCAGCGGGTTCTTCGGGACCATCCAGCGGGTCGAAGGGGACCGCGCCGACATCGAGATCGCGCCCGGCGTCGTCACGACCGTGCTCACCCGCTCGATCCTGCGCGTCGACAACGGCGACCAGCAGACGGCCGGCGACGACCTGATCGGTCGTGAGCGCGGCGACGAGCCGCCGGCCTCGCCGATCGACGAACGCTAGAGGCGCGGCCGACAGAAGGTAGCTGAACGTGGCTCGACCTCACGGATACCCGCCCGTGGCGCGGTACTTCGTCGCCCTGCTGGCGATCTTCGCCGCGCTCGGCGCCGGCGTCTACTTCGGCGGCAACGACTACACCCCCAAGCTGGGTCTGGACCTGCGCGGCGGTACGACGGTCACGCTGCGGGCCGTCACCGAGTCCGGCGGCGCCCCCAGCGACGCCGACCTGCAGGTCGCGCGGCAGATCATCGAGGACCGGGTCAACGGCCTGGGCGTCGCCTCCGCCGAGGTGGCGACCGAGGGCGATCGCAACATCGTCATCTCGGTGCCCGGCACGGGCGGTGAGCAGGTCAAGGACCTCGGCGCCACCGCGCTGCTCGAGATGCGCCCCGTGGTCAACGTGCTCGCGGCCGACGGCAGCTCCGCCGCGACGCAGCCCACCGAGGGCGCGGCGACCGGCGGCGCGACGGCCACGCCCGGCGCGACGGCTCCGGCCAGTGCGGCCCCGACGGACGGTGCGACGACGGGGTCGGCTGCGCCCACCAGCAACGGCCGTCCGGCTCCGCCCCTCGCCGAGGGCACCTCGTCCAGCGCACCGGCGCCCAGCGCGCCGTCGTCCGCTCCTGCGGCACCTGCCTCCCCGGGCGGCGGCACCCAGACCGTCGACCAGGGCGCCGACACCCAGGAGGCGGCCACCGCGCTCGCGCCCCAGCTCGACTGCTCGAAGGTCAACGTGAACGCCAAGCAGCCCGCGGCCGGCCAGTACATGGTCGCCTGCGGCGACGGCGGCGTGAAGTACGTGCTCGGCCCGGTCATCTTCAAGGGCACCGAGATCAAGAACGCGACGTCCGGGTTCGACACCCAGGGCGGCCAGGGCTGGGTCGTGACCCTCGACCTGCAGAACCAGGCGCGGGCGCGGTGGGCCGACTACACCGGCGCGAACATCGGCAAGGCCACCGCGATCGTCCTCGATCAGCGGGTCATCTCCGCACCCACGATCCAGGGGCGCATCGACGGCACGACGACCATCACCGGCCAGTTCAACCAGGCGTCCGCCGCGAACCTGGCCAACTCGCTGAAGTACGGCGCGCTGCCGCTGACCTTCACGCAGTCCGAGGCGCGGTCGGTCTCGGCGACCCTCGGCCTCGAGCAGCTCAAGGCCGGCATGCTGGCCGGCGCCATCGGCCTCGGGCTCGTCGTCATCTACTGCCTGCTGTACTACCGGCTGCTCGGCTTCATCACGATCCTCAGCCTCGCCGTCTCCGGTGCCCTCGTGTACGCCGTCCTCGTGCTGCTGTCTCGCGGCATCGGCCTGACGCTCACGCTCTCCGGCATCGCCGGGTTCATCGTCGCGATCGGCATCACCGCCGACTCCTTCGTGGTGTACTTCGAGCGGCTCAAGGACGAGATACGGGACGGCAGATCCATGCGCTCGGCCGTGCCGCGCGCGTGGGACCGCGCCCGTCGCACCATCCTGTCGGCGGACGCCGTCAGCTTCCTCGCGGCCCTCATCCTGTACCTGATGACGGTCGGTGAGGTGAAGGGCTTCGCGTTCACCCTGGGCCTGTCGACCATCCTCGACCTCGTGGTGGTCTTCCTGTTCACGCACCCGCTGATGGCCTGGCTGTCGCGGTTCAACATGTTCGCCTCGCCGGTGTTCTCCGGGCTGGGGCAGGCCGCGCCGCTCGAGCGCCGGACCCGACGCTCGGCTCCCAAGGCCGCGGGCGCGACGGCCAAGGAGCGCGCCGCGGCACGCCGTGCCGAGCGCGGCTCCGACGGTGCGGCGGAACGCGCGACCGACGACGCGGAGGCAGCGAAGTGAGCACCGTGACCGACGACGCGACCAGCGAGCCGTCCGCCGCGCTGGTCAACCAGCATCCCAAGAAGGGCCGCGGGAGCTTCGTACACCGCTTGTACACCGGCGAAGCGGGCTTCGACTTCATCGGCAGGCGTCGCATCTTCTACGTGATCTCGCTGCTGCTGGTGGTCGGCAGCATCGCGTTGATCGGCTTCAAGGGGATGAACTTCGGCATCGACTTCGCCGGTGGCAACACCTTCGAGGTGCCGGCCGCGGCGAGCGACCAGAACCAGGCCACGGCCGTGGTTCAGAAGGGGCTCGACAAGGCGAACGCGTCGCTGGGCGCGGGCGCCGAGCCGGCGCAGATCGCATCCACCCAGGTCGTCGGCTCGGGCAGCGGCACCTCCATCCTGGTCAAGACGAGCGTCGTCCAGCCCGCGACCGCCACCGCGATCGCCGACGACCTCGCCAGCACCTTCCGGCCGGAGATCGAGAAGCGGCTCACCGCCGCCGGCACCCCGATCACCGATCAGGCCGTGCGGGCCCAGGTGAGCAGCCAGGCGATCGACGCCACGTGGGGCGGGGACGTCTCCCGCAAGGCGGTCTGGGCGCTGGTGGTCTTCCTGGTCGCCGTCTCGGTGTTCCTGCGCTTCCGCTACCGCAGCCAGCTGGTGATCGGTGCCCTGACGGCGCTGCTGCACGACCTGGTCGTGACGGCAGGGCTCTACGCCCTCGTCGGGTTCGAGGTCACGCCCGCGACCGTGATCGGCATGCTGACCATCCTGGGCTTCTCGCTGTACGACACCGTCGTGGTGTTCGACAAGGTCGACGAGAACACCCGGCCGTTGCTGGCCGGCAGCCGAATGACGTACTCCGAGGCGGCCAACCTCGCCGTCAACCAAACCCTGATGCGCTCGGTCAACACCTCGGTCATCTCGCTGCTGCCGGTGGCCGCCCTGCTGTTCGTCGGGGCCGGCATCCTCGGCGTCGGCACGTTGAAGGACCTCGCGCTGGTGCTGCTGGTCGGCATGGCCGCCGGCGCCTACTCCTCGATCTTCCTCGCCGCGCCGATCGCCGCCGACCTCACCGAGCGGCGTCCCGAGTACGTCGAGCTGACCCGCAAGGTCGCCGCCCGCCGGGCGCGCGGCGCCACCAGGAAGGCCGGCAAGCCCTCTCGCAAGAGCGGTGCGCGCGCGAAGTCCCGCGCGGATGCCGCCGAGAGCGCGACGCCGTCCGCCGACGTCCTCGACGAGCCGGACGGCGCCGCCGGTCCGGGTGACGCCGTCGCCCAGGAACCCGAGCAGGGGCGCGCGCGGCGCGCCGGAGGCACCCCCCGGCCCGGCGCCAAGCCGCAGCGAGATCGGAAGAAGCGATGACCTACACCGAGCAGCTCGAAGAGATCGTCCGCTCGCACTGCACCGAGACGCCGGACTTCCCGGCCCCCGGCGTGCTGTTCCGCGACTTCACCAACCTCTTCGCCAGCGGCCCGGCGTTCACCAAGGCCGTCGACCTCATGTGCCAGGCCATCGAGTCCGAGGGCGGCGTGGACCTGGTGGCCGGCATCGAGGCGCGCGGGTTCCTGCTGTGCTCGGCCGTCGGCTACCGGCTGGGGGCCGGCGTGCTGCCGATCCGCAAGGCCGGCAAGCTGCCGTCCCCGACCGTCACCCAGACCTACGCCCTCGAGTACGGCGAGGCCACCATCGAGGTGCGCGAGGGGTTCGTGCGCCCCGGTCAGCGCGTGTTGCTGATCGACGACGTCCTGGCCACCGGCGGCACGATGGTGGCCGCCGCGACCCTGCTGCGGCAGCTCGGCGCCGAGGTCGTCGACTCGTGGGTGCTGTTCGAGATCGAGGCTCTCGGGGGCGCGGAAGTGCTGCGCAGCAACGAGATCCCCTTCAAATCCGCCTGGAGCGCGTAGGTCGTACACTTATCGCTCAGCGCGGAGAAGGGGGTGGGCGATGAGCGAGACGACCGCTGCCTCCGGGACGTCGGGTGACCTGCAGTCCACCCGCCGGCGGCGCGTGCGGAACCGGTTGGTCAGGGCGTTCGCCCCGGGCCCCCGCGGGTACGGCGTGCCCAGCATGCTCGAGCCGCTGGTCAGGGCCCACCGGGCGCACCACCCGGACGCCGACATCGACGTGCTGCGCCGGGCCTACGACACCGCCGAGCACTACCACCGCGACCAGGTCCGCCGCTCGGGCGACCCGTACATCACCCACCCGCTCGCCGTCGCGGTCATCCTCGCCGACCTCGGCATGGACACCACGACGATCGTCGCCGCGCTGCTGCACGACACCGTCGAGGACACCGACTACACCCTCGAGCAGCTGATCAGCGACTTCGGGCACGAGGTGGCTCATCTCGTCGACGGCGTCACCAAGCTCGACAAGGTGCAGTACGGCGACGCCGCCCAGGCCGAGACGATCCGCAAGATGCTGCTCGCCATGGCCAAGGACCCGCGGGTGCTGGTGATCAAGCTGGGCGACCGGCTGCACAACATGCGGACGTTGCGCCACCTGCCGCCCGCGAAGCAGGCCAAGAAGGCGCGCGAGACCCTCGAGGTGCTCGCTCCACTGGCCCACCGGCTCGGCATGAACACCGTCAAGTGGGAGCTGGAGGACCTCGCGTTCGCCACCCTGCACCCCAAGCGCTACGACGAGATCGCCCGGCTGGTGGCCGACCGCACGCCGTCCCGCGACACGTTCCTCGACTCGTTCATGAAGGACGTCGGACAGAAGCTCCGCGAGTCGGGGATCCGCGCCGAGCTCACCGGCCGGCCGAAGCACTACTACTCGATCTACCAGAAGATGGTCGTTCGCGGCCGCGAGTTCGACGACATCTACGACCTGGTCGGGGTGCGGGTCCTCGTCGACTCGGTGCACGACTGCTACGCGACGCTCGGGCTGCTGCACTCCCTGTGGACGCCGATGCCGGGCCGCTTCAAGGACTACATCGCGACGCCGAAGTTCAACATGTACCAGTCGCTGCACACGACGCTGATCGGTCCGACGGGCCGCCCGGTCGAGCTGCAGATCCGCACGCACGAGATGCATCGGCTGGCCGAGTACGGCATCGCCGCGCACTGGCGCTACAAGGCCCGCGGCGGCACCCAGGGGTCGACGAAGGCCGACGACATGCAGTGGGTCCGGCAGATGCTCGAGTGGCAGAGCGACACGCAGGAGTCCGGCGACTTCATCGACACTCTCAAGCAGGACCTCAGTGCGGGCGAGGTGTTCGCGTTCACCCCGAAGGGCACCGTCATCCACCTGCCCGGGGGAGCGACGCCCGTCGACTTCGCGTACGCCGTCCACACCGAGGTCGGGCACCGCTGCGTCGGGGCACGGGTCAACGGATCGCTGGTACCACTGGATTCCACGCTCAGCAACGGCGACGTCGTCGAGATCCTCACCTCGAAGTCCGACGCCGCCGGACCGTCGCGCGACTGGCTGCAGTTCGTGGTCGCGCCTCGCACGCGCACCAAGATCCGGCACTGGTTCGCCCGGGAGCGCCGCGAGGACGCGATCGAGAACGGTCGCGAGTCGCTCACCAAGGCGATGCGGAAGGCCGGCATCCCGCTGAAGCGGGCGTTCGCCGACGGCGCCATCGAAGCCGTGGGCGCGAAGCTGTCCTACGACGGGCCCAACGCGCTGTACGCCGCCATCGGCGAGAACCACGTGTCGTCGACGAGCGTGACCGCGAAGATCGTCGCCGAGCTCGCCAAGCGGGACGCGCAGGCCGAGCCGGAGCCGGAGGAGCCAGAGCTGCTCCGGCAGCGCCGTCCGCGCCGCGACCCGAGCAACTCGGGCGTGACGGTCAAGGGCCACCACGACATCTGGGTCAAGCTGGCCCGCTGCTGCACACCGGTTCCCGGCGACGAGATCCTCGGCTTCGTCACCCGCGGCGGGGCGGTCAGCGTGCATCGCGTCGACTGCAGCAACACCAAGGCGCTGCGCGAGGAGCCGGAGCGGCTGATCGAGGTGGAATGGGACACCGGCTCGCAGGCGGTCTTCCTCGTCGCGATCCAGGTGGAGGCCCTCGACCGGCAGGGGCTGCTGTCGGACATGACGCGGGTGATCTCCGACGAGAAGGTCAACATCCTCTCGGCCAACATGCAGATCGGCAAGGACCGGGTCGCGACGAGCCGGTTCACCTTCGAGCTGGCGGACGCGAAGCATCTGGTCAACGTGCTGCGCAACGTGCGCGGCGTGAACGGTGTCTACGACGCCTACCGCGTCACCGACTAGCCGACCTGGCCCTGCCCACGGTCCTCGAACCGCGGGCCCCTTCACGGTCGTCGAACCGCGGGCCCCTTCACGGTCGTCGAGCCGCCGGCCCCTTCACGGTCGTCGCGCCGCCGGCCCCTTCACGGTCGTCGAGCGAGCGGCCCCTTCACGGTCGTCGAGCGAGCGAGCCCCTTGGGGCGAGCGACGTCGAGACGTCGCGGGTCGCTGGTTCGGGTATGTCGAGCGGTGCCTGCGCGTTCCCGCGGGAACGCTGTTCGTCGCTGCGGTGGTCGGGCGCATTGTCGGCTCCCGGCGTCTCGACGTCGCTTCGCCTATCGGCTCCGCTCGCTCGACGACCGTGGGGCGACCGTGGGGTTCGTCGAGGACCGTGGGGTTCGTCGAGGACCGCGGGGTTCGCTCGACGACCGTGGGGCGACCGTGGGGTTCGTCGAGGACCGTGGGGTTCGTTCGACGACCGTGGGGCGACCGTGGGTTCGTTCGAGGGCCGTGGGGTTCGTTCGAGGACCGTGGGGAGGCGGCCCGTTCACGATCGTCGCGCCGGCTAGGAGATGACGGCCAGGTTGGTGATGGTCACGGGGTTCTTCGGGGCGCCGTCGCTGGCGCCGTTGGACGTGCCCTCCGCGGCGATCGCCTTGACGACGTCGAGTCCCTCGGTGACCTTGCCGACCACCGAGTACTCCGGGCCGAGCGCGTCGCTGCAGGACTTGTAGCAGATGAAGAACTGCGAGCCGGTGCTGTTGGCGGCCTGGCCCTTGGCCATCGCGACGGTGCCCTCGGGGTAGGGGTCCGCGGACGTCGGCGGCTCCTCCGAGAAGTGGTAGCCGGCGCCTCCGCTGCCGGAGCCGGTGGGGTCACCGCACTGCAGGACGCCGAGCGCGCCGGTGGTCAGCCGGTGGCAGGGCGTGCCGTCGAAGAAGTGCGCCTCGGCCAGGAACGCGAAGCTGTTGACCGCGCAGGGCGCACCGGCCCGGTCGAGCCGCATCTTGATCTCGCCGCGGTTGGTGCTCATGCCCAGATCGACCGTTCCGGTCTTCTTCAAGCCGTCGGCGGACGGAAGGCCGACGGTCGGCTCCCCGCTCCCGTCGGCGGCGTAGCCGCAGGCATTGGCGGCCTTCTTCGCCGCACTGTCGGTGCTGCTGACCGCCATCCAGGTCACCAGTCCGATGACGGCGACCGCGGCGACCAGACTCAGGATGATCATCTGCTGCTTGCGCTGGCGCTCGGCTTCCTTGCGGGCCGCGATCTGGGCCTCCAGCTTGCGGTGGGCGGCGGCGCGGCGTTGCTTGGCGGTCGACACGAAAGAGATCCTCTGGTTTGGGCACAGACCAGGCCAGTCTAGAGGGCGCCCCTCGCATCCTCGCGGTGGCGCGCGCAGCGAGGGCGTCGTCACGTTGCGGCGACGGGTAGCCTGGTCAGGTGCTAGTGACTGGATTCCCCGCGGGCGTGTTCGCGACCAACTGCTACATCCTCGCCAGCGAACCCGGCGCGGAGTGCATCATCGTCGACCCGGGCATGGATGCCATGCCCACGCTGACCCAGGTGCTCGAGGAGCATCGGCTCAAGCCGGTCGCGGTCGCGCTGACCCACGGTCACCTCGACCACACCTGGTCGGTCACCCCGCTCGTCGACGGGTACGACATCCCGGCGTACCTGCACGGTGACGACGTCGACATGGTCGCCAACCCGCTCGAGTGGCACAGCCGCGGGCTGGTCGACATGGTCGGGGGCGACCCGTCGAAGGTGCCGGCGTTCGACGACGTCAAGGTGCTGAACGACGGTGAGCAGATCAGCATCGTCGGCGTCGAGCTGACGGCGCGGCACACCCCCGGCCACACGCAGGGCTCGGTGATCTTCACCTTCGAGCACCCCGAGGCCCCGGTGATGCTGTCCGGCGACACCTTGTTCCAGCAGGGCATCGGACGCACCGACCTGCCCGGCGGTTCGTACGAGGCGATCATGCGCTCGATCGACGAGGTGTGCCTGTCGTACGACGACCGCACCGTCGTGCTGCCCGGCCACGGCGGCCAGACCAGCATCGGTGCGGAGCGCGCGAGCAACCCGTTCATCCTCCAGTACCAGCGCGACCAGCAGTCGCGGTCCTGAAAGGCATTCATGTCACGCATCACCCCGCTCACGGGATTCCCGGAGTGGCTGCCGCGCGAGCGTGTCGTCGAGCAGCGCTTCCTCGACATCCTTCGGGATACCTTCGAGCTGCACGGCTTCTCGGGCATCGAGACCCGCGCCGTCGAGCCGGTCGACTTCCTGCTGCGCAAGGGGGAGATCGACAAGGAGGTCTACGGCGTCCGACGCATCCACGCCGACCAGGCCGAGCGGGACGCCATGGCCCTGCACTACGACATGACGGTGCCGTTCTCGCGCTACGTGCTGGAGAACGCCGGGAAGCTCGAGTTTCCGTTCAAGCGCTACCAGATGCAGAAGGCCTGGCGCGGGGAGCGGCCGCAGTTCGGCCGGTTCCGGGAGTTCATCCAGGCGGACGCCGACATCGTCGACCGGGGCACGCTCTCACCGCACTTCGACGCCGAGATCGTCTCGCTCATCGTCGATCTGTTCCGGCGTCTGGACTTCGGGCGCGCGACCGTCCGGGTGAACAACCGCAAGATCCCCGAGGGGTTCTATCGCGGTCTCGGCATCGCCGACACCACAGGCGTGCTGCAGGCCGTCGACAAGATCGACAAGATCGGCGTGAAGATCCGCGACCTGCTGCCGGACGAGGTGACCGACGAGCAGGCCGACAAGGTGATGGCTCTCGCGGGCATCCGCACCGCCGACGGCGGGTTCGCGACGCGGGTGCGGGCGCTCGGCGTGACGCACCCGCTGCTCGAGGAGGGCCTCGCCGAGCTATCGGCTTTGATCGACGCCGTGGCGCCGTACGCCGACGGCACGGTGCTCGCCGACCTCAGCATCGCGCGGGGCCTCGACTACTACACCGGCACGGTGTTCGAGACCAACCTCGACGGCTTCGCCGAGCTCGGCTCGGTCTGCTCCGGCGGCCGGTACGACGAGCTCGCCAGCGACGGCAAGTCCACCTACCCCGGCGTCGGCCTGTCCGTCGGCGTCTCGCGCCTGATGGCGGTGCTCGTGCGCGACGACCTCGTGCGCCCGTCCCGTGGCGTCCCGACCTGCGTGCTCGTCGCACTGGCGGATGACGCGCACCGGGACGCGAGCAACGCGATCGCGCACGCCCTGCGGGCCCGGGGGATATCGGCCGAGGTGTCGCCGTCCGCGGCGAAGTTCGGCAAGCAGATCAAGTACGCCGACCGGCGCGGTATCCCGTTCGTCTGGTTCACTTCGGACGACGGCACGCAGCAGGTCAAGGACATCCGTACCGGCGAACAGGTCGATGCCGACCCCGACGCCTGGACACCGAGCGAGGACGACCGCGCGCCTCGCCTCATTCGCAAGGAGCAGTAAGTGATTCGTACCCACCTGGCATCGAGCCTGAGCGCGACCGACGCGGGGCAGACCGTCACCCTCGCCGGGTGGGTCGCGCGGCGGCGTGATCACGGCGGAGTGATCTTCGTCGATCTGCGCGACTCGAGCGGCGTGGCCCAGGTCGTCTTCCGCGAGGGCGACATGGCGCAGAAGGCGCACCGACTGCGTGCGGAGTTCTGCATCGCCGTCACCGGCAAGGTCGAGGTGCGCCCCGAGGGCAACGAGAACCCGAACCTGCCCTCGGGCGAGATCGAGGTGTACGTCGACTCCCTCGAGGTGCTCAGCGAGTCCGCACCGTTGCCGTTCCAGATCGATGCCCAGGGCATCGGCGAGGTCGGCGAGGAGGCGCGGCTGCGCTATCGCTACCTCGACCTGCGCCGCGAGCGTTCCGGCAATGCGCTGCGGCTGCGCAGCAAGGTCAACGCAGCTGCGCGCGCCGTCCTCGCCGAGCGCGACTTCGTCGAGATCGAGACCCCCACGCTCACCCGTTCGACGCCTGAGGGGGCGCGCGACTTCCTCGTGCCGGCTCGGCTGGCTCCGGGATCGTGGTACGCGCTGCCGCAGTCGCCACAGCTGTTCAAGCAGCTGCTCATGGTCGCGGGCATGGAGCGCTACTACCAGATCGCGCGCTGCTACCGCGACGAGGACTTCCGCGCCGACCGCCAGCCGGAGTTCACCCAGCTCGACATCGAGATGTCCTTCGTCGACCAGGAGGACGTGATCGAGCTCGGCGAGTCCATCATCGCCGCGCTGTGGCGGCTGATCGGCGTCGACGTCCCCCGGCCGATCCCGCGGATGACCTACGCCGAGGCGATGCGCCGCTACGGCTCGGACAAGCCCGACCTGCGCAGCGACCTCGAGCTCGTCGAGTGCACCGAGTTCTTCAAGGACACGCCGTTCCGGGTCTTCCAGGCTCCGTACGTCGGAGCGGTCGTCATGCCGGGGGGAGCGTCGCAGCCGCGCCGTACCCTCGACGCCTGGCAGGAATGGGCGAAGCAGCGTGGCGCGAAGGGCCTGGCGTACGTCCTCGTCGGCGAGGACGGCGAGCTGACCGGACCGGTCGCCAAGAACCTCTCGGACGACGAGCGTGCCGGGCTCGCCGCGCACGTCGGCGCCCGTCCCGGCGACTGCGTGTTCTTCGGCGCGGGCGCGGTCAAGTCCACGCGGGAGCTGCTCGGCGCGGCTCGTCTAGAGGTGTCCCGACGGTGCGGGCTCATCGACGAGGACGCCTGGTCGTTCCTGTGGGTGGTGGATGCGCCGATGTTCGAGCTCGCCGCCGAGACCGACGACGTCGCCGTCGGCTCGGGCAAGTGGACCGCCGTGCACCACGCGTTCACCGCGCCGAAGCCCGAGTACCTCGACACCTTCGACACCGATCCCGGTGCGGCGCTGTCGAACGCCTACGACATCGTCTGCAACGGCAACGAGATCGGCGGCGGGTCGATCCGCATCCATCGCCAGGACGTCCAGGAGCGGGTGTTCGAGCTGATGGGCCTCTCCCACGACGAGGCTCGCGAGAAGTTCGGCTTCCTGCTCGATGCCTTCCAGTACGGCGCTCCGCCGCACGGCGGCATCGCGTTCGGCTGGGACCGGATCGTCGCGCTGCTGCACAAGAGCGACTCGATCCGCGACGTCATCGCGTTCCCGAAGTCCGGTGGCGGCTTCGACCCGCTGACCTCGGCCCCGGCGCCGATCACCGCGCAGCAGCGCAAGGAGGCCGGCGTCGACGCGAAGCCCAAGCAGGAGTCGAAGAGCACCGCTGACGCCAAGCCCACGCAGGACGTCAAGGCCTGATCCTCGCCCCCGTTGTCATGTGCTCGCTTCGGGCGACGTCGCCCGAAGCGAGCACAACACAACGGGGAGCCGGGTGGCTACGGAAGGCCGTGCTCGGCGAGCAGCAGGAAGCTGACCAGCCAGTGCGTGCTCATGAAGTCGCCGTCCACGGTGGCGCGCGCCGCGTCCGCGACCGTCACGGCGGTCGCGGCGGCGATGCGGTCGCGTCGATCGGCGGCCACGTGCGCCGCGAGCGTCCGCAGCAGCCAGGCGCGGCTCAACGCCAGCCCGTGCAGGTGCACGGCCTTCCCGTCGGACGGATCGAGCACGAGGGTGCGTCCCAGCAGCGGGTCGTCCGGCGCCCCGAGCCCGGGCGCGAAGCGGTCGAGCCACGAGTCAAAGCCGTCCGCGGGGAGGACCTGCTGCAGCAGCGCGGCCTCGCACAACGTGGGCGAGAGGAAGTCGCTGCCGCTCGGCTCGTACGCCGTCGGTGCGTCCCGATCGTCGGCGTACCAGGTGATCGCGCCGTCGTCGAGCGACGCGACGATGTCCGGGCGGTCGAGGACCTCCGCGGCGCGGCGGGCGAGCAGCATCGCGAACGCAGTGTTCGAATGCTCGCCGTGGCGCACCGGGTAGCCCACCCGTGGAAGCCACCGCCTCAGCCTCTCGAGCACCGTGGTACCCAACGGCCGTACGGCGTCCGCCCAGCCGTGCCGGCGCGCGGTCGGCGAGGCGGCGGCGATCGACGCCAGCTGCGCGGCCCACGCCCACCCGTACGGACGCTCGTAGGCGGGATTGGCTGCCAGATAGGCGATCTCTGTCTCGATGTGCTCGGCCGTCAGCCGCCAGTCCAGCAGCCGGACTAGGTCCTGGCGCACGCCCTCGCCGATCCGATGGTCCTCCAGCAGCCGGATCGCGGAGGCCTGCATGTGCACGCTCGAGTGCCAGTCGAAGCTGCCGCAGAACGCCGGGTGCAGGGCGCGGGGATCGAGGTGCACGTCGTCCGATGACCGGTGCACATGCTGGGCGGCATAAGGAAAGTACGTCGTGAGCGCGGTGAGGACGGTGCGTGCCAGCGGGTCCGGCTCGGTCATCCGTCCAGCGGGTGGCGGCTCACTTGCGGCCACGGCCGAGCAGCCCACCGAGCAGGTCGCCGAGCCCGCCGCCGGACCCGCCGAGCAGGCCGCCGAGCAGGTCGCCGAGGCCACCGCCCGCCCTGTGCTCCGGCGCCGACGAGGGCGAGCCGGCGTCGGCCGGGGCGGGGAAGCCGGCCGGTGACTGCCCGACGCCACCGGAAGCCGGGGTGCCGGACCGGGTCGCCGTGCCGCCGGACCGCTGCGACCACTTGGCCGCCAGCCACTTCAGCACGATCGGCGCCAGCAGCGGAAGCAGCTTGGCGAGCATGTCCGACCCGAGTGCAGGGCGCGCGCCCGCGAGCTGGTCGACCACCTGGCCGGTGTTGCCGCCGAAGACGTGGTGCACGATCTTCGCGCCGTCCCGCTCGTCCTGCGCGCCGAGATCGAACAGCGTCGCCGGGTCCGCGCCCTGGTGCCGCTCGAGCGCCTGCGCGAGCGACTGCTCGCCCGCGGGATCCTGGGCGTTCGCGCCGAGGCCGCCGACCAGGGCGGGGACCGCCGCGCGCACCGCCTCGCTCGCCGTCCGCTCGTCGACGCCGAGCGTCCGGGCGACCTGGGAAAGGGGGATCTGGGCGATGAGGCTGTCGATGTCGTTCACGGCGGCACCTTCCGGCTGATGGGACGACGAGGCAACCGAAGCCTAGCGATCACGCGGCCCTCGTGCAGGGGTTCGGGACGGACCTGCACCGGCGGACCGGACCCGCGCGAGGATAGGTTGAGGGCATGACGAACACGGCTGCCTCTGACATCGTTCTGGAGCGGAAGCTCTTCGGCCCCGGCCCGACCAACGCCTATCCCGAGGCCACCGCCGCCCTCGGCCTCCCGTTGCTCGGCCACCTCGACCCGCGGTTCATCGAGATCCTCGACGAGACGTGCGACTACCTCCGCACCGTGTGGGGCACGAGGAATCCCCGTACCCTGCCGCTGTCCGCGACCGGCTCGGCCGGCATGGAGGCGGCGTTCGTGAACACCGTCGGACCGGGCGACGTCGCGGTGATCGCGGTCAACGGGCTGTTCGGCGAGCGCATGTGCGACGTCGCGGCGCGCTGTGGCGCCGAGGTCGTCCGCGTCGACCACGAGTGGGGCACGCCGGTGGACGCCGACAAGGTGCTCGCCGCGCATCCCTCGCCGAAGGTCATCGCCGCCGTGCACGCCGAGACCTCCACGGGGGTGCGCAGCGACATCGCGGCGCTCGGCGCAGGGAAGGGCGACGCGCTGCTGATCACCGACGCGGTGACCTCGATCGCCGGCATCGAGCTGCAGGCCGACGACTGGGGTGTCGACGTCGGGTACGCCGGTACCCAGAAGTGTCTCGGCGTCGCGCCGGGTCTGGCGCCGTTCACCATCTCCGAGCGCGCGTTCGAGCGGCGCATCGAGAAGCCGCAGTCGTGGTACCTCGACCTGGGGATGCTCGGCGGGTACGTCGGGGGAGCCAAGGGCGCGCGCACCTACCACCACACCGCGCCGGTCGCGATGATCGCCAGCCTGCACGCGGGGCTGCGCCGCATCCTCGCCGAGGGGCTACCGGCGGTGTGGGCGCGCCACCAGGCAGCCGGCGACGCCCTGCAGGCCGGCCTGCAGGAGCGGGGTCTCGAGCTGTTCGCGCAGGAGGGCTCGCGGTTGCCGGAGCTCACCACGGTCCGGGTCCCCGACGGCGTCGACTCGGCGAAGGTGCGCGGCTATCTGCTGGAGCAGTACGGCATCGAGATCGGCGCCGGCGTGAAGGAGTTCGCCTCCTCCGTGTGGCGCATCGGCCTGATGGGCCCGAACGCGAACCCGGCGAGCGTGGCGCTGCTGCTCAGCGCGCTGGACGACGCGATCGCCGCCACGAAGTAGCGGTGTCCGTCCCGCCGGTGACCGGCGTCCCGCCCGCCGTCGCGCGCATCGCCGGCGGGCGTACACCGGTCGCGGTGTGGCACAACGAGCTCGGCGGCCGCACGTACCGGATCGACGACGACTACGTGAAGTGGTTCGCCGGCGAGCACTGGGAGATCGACCTGCCGGGGGAGGCCGAGCGCATGCGCTGGGCCTCCGCGTTCGCGCCGGTCCCGCAGGTGGTGGCGGCCGGCCGGGACGACGGTGGGCAATGGCTGCACACCAAGGCGCTGCCGGGGGAGTCCGCGGTGCACCCGGACAACGTGGCCGAGCCGGAGCAGACGGTCGCCGCGCTCGGGCGCGGCCTGCGCCGGTGGCACGATCTGCTTCCCCCGCCGCCGTGCCCGCACCGGTGGGACGTCCGGGAACGGCTGCGGGCGCGGGGGATGGAGCAGACCCCGGTCGGCCAGCGCTACCTCGACGCGACGCCGACCATGGAGACCGACCTCGTCGTCTGCCACGGCGACGCCTGCAACCCCAACTTCCTGGTACGCGGCGGTGAGGTGGTCGGGTACGTCGACGTCGGCAGGCTCGGCATCGCCGACCGGTGGGCCGATCTCACGCCGGCGCTGGCCAGCCTCACCTGGAACTTCGGCCGTGGGTGGCAGGCGACCTTCCTCGACGGCTACGGCATCGCGCGGGATGCGGAGAAGCTCGACTACTACTCCCGGCTGTGGGACCTGGCGTGAGCGCTGACCGGCTCGGCGTGAGCGCCCGCAGAGTTGCCTGGATCACCTTCCGCTTGTTGTAGGTGCGAAGTATCCTCGAGTTGACGTACCTATCAACTTTCGGAGGACGCAATGGCAGACGCCTACATCATCGACGCGGTCCGGACGCCGCGCGGCATCGGCAAGGTCGGCAAGGGGTCGCTGGCGCATCTGCACCCGCAGCACCTCGCGTCGACCGTCCTCAAGGCGCTCAAGGAGCGCAACAACATCGACGAGAAGGACGTCCAGGACGTCATCTGGTCGGTCTCGACCCAGAAGGGCAAGCAGGGCGGCGACATGGGCCGCATGGCTGCCCTGGACGCCGGATTCGACCAGACGGTCAGCGGCGTGACCCTCGACCGCTTCTGCGGCGGCGGCATCACCAGCGTCGCGCTGGGCGCCGCTCAGGTCATGAGCGGCATGGAGGACCTCGTCATCTCCGGCGGCACCGAGATGATGAGCCTCACCGGCACCATGGCCGCGCAGGAGCGCGAGGCCGGCCTCCCGCCGTCCCTCATGGGCTCGCACAACGAGCACCTCGACGAGCTGCACCCGCAGTCGCACCAGGGCATCTGCGGCGACGCGATCGCCTCCATGGAGGGCATCAGCCGCGAGGACCTCGACGCATTCGGCCTGGAGAGCCAGCGCCGCGCGAAGATCGCGATGGACGAGGGCCGCTTCGACAACTCGGTCGTACCGGTGCACAACCCGGACGGCACCCTCGCGCTCGACAAGGACGAGTACCCGCGTCCCGAGACCACCGCCGAGAGCCTCGCCGGCCTGAAGCCCGCGTTCACCGCGCTGGCGGACATGCCGTACGACGAGGAGGGCAACACCTTCCGCAAGCAGATCAACCGCAAGTTCCCCGACCTCGACATCAAGCCCGTGCACCACGCCGGCAACTCGTCGGGCGTCGTCGACGGCGCGGCCGCCATCCTGCTGGCCTCGAAGGAGTACGCCGACGCGCACGGCCTGAAGAAGCGCGCGCGCATCGTGGCGACCGCCAACATCGGCGACGACCCGACCCTGATGCTCAACGCTCCGGTGCCGGCCGCGAAGAAGGTCCTCGAGAAGGCCGGCCTGAGCAAGGACGACATCGACGTCTGGGAGGTCAACGAGGCGTTCGCCGTCGTGACCGAGAAGTTCATCCGCGACATGGGCGTCGACCGCGCGAAGGTCAACCCCAACGGCGGCGCCATCGCGCTCGGCCACCCGATCGGCGCCACCGGCAGCATGCTCATCGGCACCGCCCTCGACGAGCTCGAGCGCACCGGCGGCCGCTACGGCCTGATCACGATGTGTGCCGCGGGCGGCATGGCCCCCGCGATCATCATCGAGCGGGTCGAGGAGGACGCCGCCTAGCCAGGCGGCACCGACCGTAATCCCGAGGCGGGGTTCGTCGGCCAGAGCGGGGAAGCTTCCCCGCTTCGGTCGACGAACCCCGCTTCGGCGTACAGGGGCCGACGGCGCGCGCGAAGCGCAGGGGGCACGCCTACCATGGGCCAGGTGGCAGGCCTGTTCGAGATTCCCGGAACGGACGACGATCCGGCGTACGACGAGCCGCCACCCGAGGCCGCCGTCGACCCGCACGCGCCGCTGGCGGTGCGCATGCGGCCGCGGACCCTCGACGAGGTCGTCGGCCAGCGCAAGCTGATCGGTCCTGGGACGGCGCTGCGGCGCATCGTCGAGGGCGACACCGCGATGTCGGTGATCCTGTACGGCCCGCCGGGGACCGGCAAGACGACGCTCGCGCACGTCATCGGGCACGCCACCAACCGGCGGTTCGTGCAGCTGTCGGCGCTCAATGCCGGCGTCAAGGACGTCCGCGCGGTGATCGAGGAGGCCCGGAAGCGGCGGCAGCGCGGCGGGGAGCAGACGGTGCTGTTCATCGACGAGGTGCACCGCTTCTCCAAGACCCAGCAGGACTCGCTGCTGGCCGCCGTCGAGCAGCGCACGGTCGCGCTGATCGCGGCGACCACCGAGAACCCGTTCTTCTCGCTGGTCTCGCCGCTGCTGTCCCGCTCGCTGCTGCTCACCCTTGGAGCCGCTGGCCGACGACGACGTCCGCGCGGTGCTCACCCGGGCGCTCGGCGACGAGCGCGGCCTGGCCGGCCGGCTGGAGATCGAGCCGGACGCCCTCGACCACCTGGTGCGGACGGCCGCCGGGGACGCGCGGCGGGCGTTGACCTCCCTGGAGGCCGCCGCCGACATCGCCGACGGCGACGGCAGCTCCCTGGTGGACGCCGAGACGGTCGCCCGGGCGATCGACGTCGCCGCCGTCCGCTACGACCGCGACGGCGACCAGCACTACGACGTCGCCAGCGCGCTGATCAAGTCCATCCGCGGCTCGGACGTCGACGCCGCCCTGCACTACCTCGCCCGGATGATCACCGCGGGGGAGGATCCGCGCTTCATCGCCCGCCGGCTGGTCATCTCCGCCAGCGAGGACATCGGGATGGCCGACCCGAGCGCCCTGCAGACGGCGATCGCCGCGATGCAGGCGGTGTCGTTCATCGGCATGCCGGAGGGCCGGATCCCGCTCGCCCAGGCCGTCGTGCACCTCGCCTGCGCACCGAAGTCCAATGCGGCGTACGCCGCGATCAACGCGGCCATCGCCGACGTCCGCGCCGGCTCGCTGGGCACCGTGCCGCCGCACCTGCGCGACGGGCACTACGCCGGGGCGAAGAAGCTCGGCCACGCGCAGGAGTACGTCTACCCGCACGCCCTCGAGGAGGGCATCGCCGGGCAGCAGTACGCGCCGGACGTCGTCGACGGCAAGGACTACTACGTGCCGACCGGGCGCGGGGTCGAGAAGGCGATCGGCGAGCGGCTGGCGAAGATCCGCCGCATCCTCCGCGACCGCTGACGCATTGCCGGTCTCCCGGGACCGTTGTGTTGTTGCGACTTCGGGCGACGTCGCCCGAAGTCGCAACAACTCAACGGGGCCTAGGACCCCACCGCGGACATGAACGCCTCGAGCTCGCGCGGGATGTCCGAGCCGGCCGGCTGGTACGCGATCTCGGTGACGCCCTGCTCGGCGTACGCCGCCACCCGGTCGCGGATCTCGGCCCGTGAGCCGGTCAGCGTCAGCTTGCGGATGATCGTCGCGGCATCGGCCACCGCCTCGCGGTCGTGCTCGTTCAGGGTGACCATGTGGCCCTCGTGCACCGCGAGGTGCCGCTGGTCGGCCGGCGCCGCCTCAACACTGCGCACCCACGCCTCGCCGCCGGGGTAGCGGCGGACGCCGTCGGCGCCCTGCCGCTCGTACATCGCGTGGAAGCGCACCGCGAGCGCGTGACCCGCGGCGTCGACCACCCGCGGCGAGGAGCCGTCCTCGCCGTCCTCCAGGACCGTCCCGTACATCAGCAGCGCCTGCCAGCCCTCGGCCCGCTCGTTGGGCACCGCGGCCGCGAAGATGCCGTCGCCGACCGCCTTGGCGACCTCCGTGCCCAGCGGGCCGTTGGCGCCGATCAGGATCGGGACGTCGATCGGCCGCGCCGCCGCGAACCCGGGGCCGTGCAGCATCTTGATCGGCGCACCCTCCCACTCGGCGACCTCGCCCGCGAGCAGAGCCCGCAGCACCTCGACGTACCGGCGCACGTCGCGCCACTTCATCGGGCGCTGGCCCAGGGCGTGCCGGCCGGTGAAGCCGGAGCCCACCGCCACGACCACCCGCCCCGGCGCGATCGCGCACAGCCCGGCGATCGCGGCGGCGTTCGTCATCGGGTGCCGCAGGCTCGGCACCAGCACGCCCGGGCCGAGGGCGATCCGCTCGGTACGTTCCGCCGCGGCGTACAGCATCGCCCACACGTCGGGGTACAGCGCGGGGGAGTCGTAGGCCCAGGCCCGCCGATAGCCGAGCGAGTCGGCGATCGCGATGTGCTCGGGCGTCTGCAGGCTGGTCGCGAATGCGCAGGAGATGTCCATGCGCGGAGCGTAGGCCACCGGCGGTCCGCACGGCGACGGGCGGCTCGTGACTACGCGGTAGTCTGGGACGCTGACGCACGTCCAACCACGCTAAGGAGTCAACGTGTCCGGTGGAGAGATCGCAGCGCTCGTGGCCGCAGGAGCCTTCCTGCTGCTCGTCCTGCTGCTGGCGGTGCCGATCCTCAAGCTCGGCCGGACCCTCGACGAGGCCACGCTGGCCGTGCGCAAGACCCACGAGGGCGCCACCCCGTTGCTGCGGAACGCGGTCGACACCGTCAAGCACGTCAACGCCAATCTCGAGCGGGTCGACGGCATCGCCGCCAACGCCGAGAACATGTCGCAGAACGCCGCCGCGCTGACCTCGCTGGTCTCCAGCACCATCGGCAGCCCGCTGGTGAAGGTGGCCTCGTTCACCTACGGCGTCCGCAAGGCGGCGGCGAAGCGGACGGGACGGTAGATCATGCGTCGTCTGTTCTGGCTGGCCATGGGCATCACCATCGGCGTCCTGGTGGTCCGCAAGCTGTCGATGGCCGCCGAGGCCATGAAGCCCGAGGCGCTCGCGCAGCGCACCGGACGTGGTGCGGCGAACGCCGTCGAGCGTCTGCAGCAGTTCGCCGCCGACGTGCGCATCGCGATGCACCAGCGTGAGGACGAGCTCCGCGCGGGGGTCGGCCTGGACGCCGAGCCTCCCACCACGACCAAGGAAATCTAGACCGGCAATGCAAACTTCTGAGATTCGTTCTCGATTCCTGTCCTTCTTCGAGAACAACGGGCACACCCGCGTGCCCAGCGCCAGCCTGGTCAGCGACGACCCCACGCTGCTGCTGGTGAACGCGGGAATGGTCCCGTTCAAGCCGTACTTCCTCGGTGAGCAGACGCCGCCGTGGAAGCGCGCCACCAGCGTGCAGAAGGTCGTGCGCACCCTCGACATCGAAGAGGTCGGCAAGACCAGCCGGCACGCGTCCTTCTTCCAGATGTGCGGGAACTTCTCCTTCGGCGACTACTTCAAGGAAGGCGCGATCCGCTACGGGTGGGAGCTGATGACGAAGCCGGAGTCCGAGGGCGGCCTCGGCTTCGCCGAGCGCGACCTGTGGGTCACCGTGCACACCTCCGACGACGAGGCCGCCGACATCTGGCGCCGCGAGATCGGCGTCGCCCCCGAGCGCATCCAGCGTCTCGGCAAGGACAACTTCTGGGACATGGGCGTCCCCGGGCCCTGCGGGCCGTGCTCGGAGATCTTCATCGACCGCGGCGCCGAGTACGGCCCGGACGGCGGCCCGGAGCACGGCGGGGAAGAGCGCTTCATCGAGCTGTGGAACCTGGTGTTCATGGAGTCGCTGCGCGGGCCGTCCGAGGAGGGCCTGGGCAAGGGCAACGCCTTCGAGATCGTCGGGTCGCTGCCGACGAAGAACATCGACACCGGGATGGGCCTGGAGCGGGTCGCCACCCAGCTGCAGGGCGTGGACAACCTCTACGAGATCGACGAGGTCTACCCGATCCTCGACAAGGCGGCCGAGCTGAGCGGCCGGCGGTACGGCGCGGCGCCGGAGGATGACGTGCGGATGCGCGTGGTCGCCGACCACGTGCGCACCGGTCTGATGCTGATGAGCGACGGCGTGACGCCGACCAACGAGGGACGCGGCTACGTGCTGCGCCGCATGCTGCGCCGCGCGGTCCGCTCGATGCGGCTGCTGGGCTACCAGGACGCGGCGTTCCCCGAGCTGTTCGCGACGGCCCGCGACTGCATGAAGGCCAGCTACCCCGAGGTCGAGCGCGACTTCGGCCGGATCACCAACTACGCCTTCGCCGAGGAGGAGCAGTTCGCCTCGACGCTGCGCCAGGGCACCACGATCCTCGACACCGCGGTCGCCCAGACCAAGAGGTCGGGCGGCTCGACGATCAGCGGGGACCAGGCGTTCACGCTGCACGACACCTACGGCTTCCCGATCGACCTCACCCTCGAGATGGCGGCCGAGCAGGGTCTGCAGGTCGACGAGGCGGGCTTCCGGGCGCTGATGGGCCGGCAGCGCGACCGCGCGAAGGCGGACCGCGCCGGCCGTTCGTTGGGCACCGTCGACCAGTCGGCGTACCGCCGGCTCGTCGACACCCTCGGCGCCACCGACTTCAGCGGTTACTCCCAGATCGCCCGCGAATCGCGGATCGCCGCGCTGCTGAGGGACGGCGCCGAGGCGACCGTGGCCGAGCAGGGCGACGAGGTCGAGATCGTCCTGGACGGGACCCCGTTCTACGCCGAGGGCGGCGGCCAGCAGCCCGACCACGGCGTCCTGGAGGTCGCGGGCGGGCAGATCGAGATCGTCGACGTGCAGAAGCCGATGGGCGGGCTGATCGTGCACCGCGGCCGGGTCGTGGACGGCGAGGTCCAGGTCGGCGCCAGTGCGCACGCGATCGTCGACATCGGCCGGCGCCGATCGATCTCCCGCGCGCACACCGCGACCCACCTGATCCATCGCGCGCTGCGCGGTGAGCTCGGCGAGTCGGCGACCCAGGCCGGCTCGCTGAACGCGCCCGGCCGTCTGCGCTTCGACTTCAAGACCCCGACCGCGGTGTCGGCCTCCTCGCTGGAGAGCATCGAGCACGAGGTCAACTCGATGCTCATGGACGACCTGGAGGTCGGCGCCTTCCTCACGTCGCTCGACGAGGCCCGCAAGATGGGCGCGATGGCACTGTTCGGCGAGAAGTACGGCGACACCGTGCGGGTCGTGGAGATCGGCGGCGCCTACTCGCGCGAGCTCTGCGGCGGCACGCACGCAGCCCGCGCCGGGCAGCTGGGCATGGTCAAGCTCATCAGCGAGTCCTCGATCGGCTCGGGCGTACGACGCGTGGAGGCGCTGGTCGGCATCGACGCCTACCAGTACCTGGCCAAGGAGCACCTGCTCGTCTCGCAGCTCGCCGAGAGCTTCAAGGCGCCCCGCGAGGAGCTGCCCGATCGCATCGGTGCCGTCGTCGAGCGGCTCAAGAGCGCCGAGAAGGAGATCGCCCGCCTGAAGTCGCAGGCGGTGCTCGGCAACGCCGGGGAGCTGGCGCGCAACGCCGTCGACGTGTTCGGGGTGTCGTACGTCGGCGTCCAGGCGCCCGAGGGCCTGGCCGGCAACGACCTGCGGGCGCTCGCGCTGGACATCCGCGGACGGCTGTCCGCCGACCGCCCGGGCGTCGTCGCGATCACGTCCGGCAGTGACAAGGGTGTCTCGTTCATCGTCGCGACCAACGACAAGGCCCGCGAGTGGAAGCTCTCGGCCGGCGACATCATCAAGGTGCTCGCGGCGCCGATGGGCGGCCGTGGCGGCGGCAAGGACGACGTGGCGCAGGGCGGCGGCACCGACGCCGGCGGTGCGGCCGCCGGCCTGACCGCTGCCGAGCACTACGTCGGCCAGAAGGTCACCGGGTCCGCGTGAGCGGATCTCGCCTCCCGCGCGGGCGGCGGCTCGGGGTCGACCCGGGCGCCGCCCGCGTCGGCGTCGCGGTGTGCGACCCCGACGGGCGGCTCGCGACCGGGCTGACGACGTTGCGCCGCGACAAGAAGCGCGACACGGACGTCGCCGAGCTCGCGCGCCTGGTGAGCGAGTACGAGGCGGTCGAGGTGGTGATCGGCCGCCCGACCAGCCTCAGCGGAGCCGGCGGCCGGGCGGTCGCGGTGGCCGACGACTACGCGGCGAAGGTGGCGCAGGCGATCGCCCCCGTCCCCGTTGCGCGCGTCGACGAGCGGTTCACCACCGTCTCGGCGTCCGGCGCGCTGCGCGCGGCCGGGCTCGACACGCGACGTCAGCGGTCGGTGATCGACCAGACCGCCGCGGCGGTGATCCTGCAGGCGTACCTGGACGCGCAGCGCGACGATGACCCGGCGCCGAACGCCCCGCGCAGCGAAGCGTCCGATTGCTAATCTTTACCATCGGCCATGGCCCCCAATGCGGACCCCTGCGAAAGTGCGGTGACTGAAGCGTGGCACGACACCAGCAAGGCACCCGCGACGACGGCTCCGAGGTCGATGACCTCGGCGCGTTGATCCGCGGAAACATCGACGGGGAGGAGCACGCCTACGATCGCCCGAAACGGCATCGGCGGCTCGCCCCCGCGCTCGCCGCGCTCGTCGCGGTCGCGATCGGTGTCGCAGCGGTGCTGTTCGCCAAGGACCTGTTCGCCGGCTTCGGCGACGTCCCCGACTACTCCGGCGCGGGCGGCGACACGGTGCAGGTGCGCGTCGACGAGGGCGACACCATCTCGGACATCGCCGTCAAGCTCGAGGACGCCGGCGTGGTCAAGTCGGCGCGGGCATTCACCGAGGCGGCGTCCGCGAACGACAAGTCCAAGAGCGTGCAGCCCGGGCTGTACTCGCTGAAGAAGCAGATGAAGGCCTCCCTCGCGCTGGAGGCGATGCTCGACCCCAACGCGGTCCAGACGTACAAGATCACCTTCGCCGAGGGACTCACGGTCGACCAGACGATCGCCAAGCTCGCCGAGAGCACCGGCAAGCCGAAGTCGGACTTCGAGGCGGCCCTCGGCGACCGCGCCAATCTCGGCCTGCCCGGCTGGGTGCCGGCGAACGCCAACAAGCTCGAGGGCTTCCTGCAGCCGGGCACCTACACCTTCGACCCGGAGCAGACGCCGCTGGCCATGCTGCAGGCGATGGTGGCGCAGTTCAACGCGGTCGCCGCGGAGACCCAGCTCGAGCAGAAGGCCGCGGCGGTCGGCCAGTCGCCGTACGGCGTGCTGATCATCGCCTCGCTCATCGAGCGGGAGGCCAAGCACGACGACGAGCGGCCCAAGGTCGCGCGCGTCATCTACAACCGGCTCGCCAAGCCGATGCCGCTGCAGATCGACGCCGCCACCGCGTACGGCGCCGGCAAGCCCGGCGACCAGCTGACGAAGTCCGACCTCGAGGACAAGAACAACCCGTACAACCTGCGGGTGCTCCCCGGGCTGACGCCCACGCCGATCGCCAGCTCCAGCGAGGCGTCCATCGCGGCGGCGCTGGCCCCGGCCGACGGCACGTGGCTGTACTACGTGCGCAACAGCGAGGACGGGCACCACGCGTTCGTGACCACCGATCAGGAGTTCCTGGCCGCCAAGCAGCAGTGCCAGCAGAAGGGCTGGTGCTGACCCGGCCATGACGGCGCGTCGCGCGTGCGCGGTGATCGGATCACCGATCGAGCACTCCCGGTCCCCGGCGCTGCACCTGGCCGCCTACCGGCAGCTCGGCCTCGACTGGACCTACACCCGCCGCGAGGTGGCGGCCGGTGACCTCGCCGCCTTCGTCGACGCCGTGAGTACGGGCGGGCTCGACGGCCTGCCGTGCGGCGGGCTGTCGGTGACCATGCCGGGCAAGGCCGAGGCGCTGGAGCGGGCGGAGGTCCGGGACCCGCGGGCCGAGGCGCTCGGCGCCGCGAACACGCTCGTGCCGCTGTACGAAGGCGCGCGGATCACCTCCTGGCACGCCTACAACACCGACGTCGACGGCATCGTCGGCGCGCTCGCCGACCAGGGGCACGCGCAGGCCGGCGACCGGCACGCCGTGATCCTCGGCGCGGGTGGCACCGCGGCCGCGGCGCTCGCCGCGCTGCAGAGCCTCGGCGCGACCCGGACCGACGTCGTCGTGCGCGATCCCCGGCGGGCCGCGACGCTCGCCGCCGTCGGCGACCGCCTGGGCTGCGCGATCGACCTCGTCCCCTGGTCGGAGCTCGCCTCGACGGTGAGCGGCGCCGACCTCGTGCTGAGCACGGTCCCGCCCGGCGCCGCGGACGCCGCAGCCGATGCCCGGTTCCACCACGGGCAGGTGGTGCTCGACGCGGCGTACGGCGGCGGCGCCAGCGCGCTGCTCGCGGCGGCGCGCGCGGGCGGCGCGGTGGCGATCGACGGCATCTGGATGCTGCTGCACCAGGCCGTCGAGCAGGTCCGGCTGATGACCGGACGGCGGCCTTCCGTGGCCGCCATGCGCGCCGCGCTGGGATGACCGTGCTGGGGCTGCCGGCCGCCGACCTGGCGATCGCCGTCACCGCGGTCGCGACCGGCGTCCCGCTGATCCGCGTCGACGTCCGCGAACATCGGCTGCCCGATCGGCTCACCGCGCCCGCGGCGCTGGTGATCCTCGCGATCGCGGCGATCGGCGCGGTGTTCTCCGGAGGCGGCCGGTGGCCGCCGATGCTGCTCACCGGGGCGGCGCTGGCGACCGGCGGCTATCTGCTCGCGCTGCTCTCACCAGGCGCGTTCGGTCTCGGCGACGTGAAGCTCCTCGGGGTGATCGGGCTGGCGCTCGGGCACCTCGACCCGGCCACCGTCGTCCTGTGGCTGCTCGCCCTGTCGGTGTGCACCGCGCTCTGGCTGGTGCTCGCGCGGTACGTCGACAGGCAGAGCGACCTCGCGGTGCCGTGGCGGCGCCGGCACGTCGCGTTCGGGCCGCCGATGATCACCGCCTGGTGGCTCGTGTACGTCGTGCTGGCCCTCGCGGCCGCGCTGCGCGGCTGAGGCGGCCCGACCCGGCGAAGCCCGCGGCGCCGGTGATGGGAGAATCGAGCAATGCTGCGTTGGTTGACCGCTGGTGAGTCCCATGGCCCCGTCCTGACCGCGATCGTGGAGGGGATGCCCGCCGGCGTACCCATCACCACCGGGGCCGTGCAGGACGAGCTCGCCCGCCGGCGCCTCGGCTACGGCCGCGGCGCGCGGATGAAGTTCGAGAAGGACGTCGTCACCGTGGCCGGCGGCGTACGGCACGGCGTCACGCTCGGCTCGCCGATCGCCATCCACGTCGCCAACACCGAGTGGCCCAAGTGGGAGACCGTGATGTCCGCCGACCCGGTGGACGACGACCTGCTGGCCGCCCAGGCCCGCAACGCGCCGCTGACCCGGCCACGGCCCGGGCACGCGGACCTGTCGGGGATCCAGAAGTACGGCTTCGACGACGCCCGGCCGGTGCTCGAGCGGGCCAGCGCCCGCGAGACCGCGGCGCGCGTCGCGCTGGGCGCGATCGCCAAGTCGTTCGTGCGCGAGGTGTGCGGCGCCGAGGTCATCAGCCACGTCGTCGAGCTCGGCACGGTGAAGGCCCCCGACGGTCTGGTCCCGCAGCCCGGCGATCTCGCGGTCATCGACGAGAGCCCCGCGCGCTGCCTGGACCCGGCCACCACCGAGGCGATGGTCGCCGAGATCGACGAGACCCGCAAGGCGGGGGACACCATCGGCGGCGTCGTCGAGGTGGTCGTGAGCGGGTTGCCGATCGGCCTCGGGTCGTACGTGCACTGGGACCGCCGCCTCGACGCGCGGCTCGCCGCCGCACTGATGGGCATCCAGGCGATCAAGGGCGTCGAGGTCGGCGACGGCTTCGAGACGGCGCGGCGGCGCGGGTCGGCGGCGCATGACGAGATCGAGTCGCCCGACGGCACGATTGCGCGCCGCACCAACCGGGCGGGGGGCATCGAGGGCGGGATGACCAACGGCGAGGTGCTGCGGGTCAAGGCGGCGATGAAGCCGATCTCGACCGTCCCGCGCGCCCTCGACACCGTCGACATCGCCACCGGTGAGAAGGCGGTCGCGATCAACCAGCGTTCCGACGTGTGCGCCGTCCCGGCGGCCGGTGTGGTCGCCGAGGCCATGGTGGCGCTCGAGCTGGCGAACGCGCTCGTGGAGAAGTTCGGCGGCGACAGCGTCGCCGAAACCCGCCGCAACCTCGAGGCGTACGTCGCCGCGATGGCGGTCCGGTGAAGCCGCTGGTCGTCCTCGTCGGCGCGCCCGGCTCGGGCAAGTCGACCGTCGGACCGCTGCTGGCGCAGCGCCTCGGGGTGGGCTTCCGCGACATCGACCACGACATCGAGGCCGCCGAGGGCAAGGCGATCAGCGACATCTTCGTCAACGACGGCGAGGCGCACTTCCGCGAGCTCGAGCACCGGGCCATCCTCCGCGCGCTCGACGAGCACGAGGGTGTCCTGTCGCTCGGGGGCGGCGCCGTGCTGGACCCGCGCACCCGCGACGCGCTGCGCGCGCATCGCGTGGTGTGGCTGGTCGTGTCGCTGTCGGACGCCGCCGCGCGCGTCGGGCTGGGCACCAACCGGCCGGTCCTGGCGATGAATCCCCGCGCCACTCTCAAGCACCTGCTCGAGCTGCGCACCCCGCTGTACGACGAGGTGTCCACCGTCGAGGTCGACACCACCGGCCGCACCGCCGACGAGATCGCCGACGGGCTCGCGGACTTCCTGGCGGACCCGTCGTGACGCGCGTGACGGTCGCCGGGTCGACGCCGTACGACGTCGTCATCGGCGCCGGGGCCGGCGCCGCCCTGCCGGAGATGCTGGAGGGCGCGGACCGGGTCGCGGTCATCCACACCGACTCGCTGGCGGGGTACGCCGCGGGGGTCATGCGGGCGCTGCGCGAGCGCGGACGGACCGTCCTGCCTCTCGTCGTCCCGGACGCCGAGGCGGGCAAGACGCTGCAGGTGGCCGGCCGGTGCTGGGACGCGCTCGGCGCCGCCGGGTTCACCCGCAACGACGCCGTCGTCACCGTCGGCGGGGGAGCGGTCACCGACCTCGGCGGCTGGGTCGCTGCGGCCTGGCTGCGTGGCGTGCGCGTCGTGCACGTGCCGACCACCCTGCTGGGGATGGTCGACGCCGCGGTCGGCGGGAAGACCGCGATCAACACCGCCGCGGGCAAGAACCTGGTCGGGGCGTTCCACCCGCCTGCGGGCGTGATCTGCGACGTCGACGCGCTCGCGACCCTGCCGCGCGCGGACTACGTCGCCGGGCTGGCCGAGGTGATCAAGGCCGGCTTCATCGCCGACCCGGTGATCCTCGAGCTGATCGAAGGCGACCTGGAGGCCGCCGCGACCCCCGAGGCGCCGTTCGCCGCCGAGCTCATCGAGCGCGCGGTCGCGGTCAAGGCCCGCGTCGTCGGCGAGGACCTCACCGAGCAGGGCCTGCGGGAGATCCTCAACTACGGCCACACCCTCGGGCACGCGATCGAGAGGGCCGAGGACTACCGCTGGCGGCACGGGGACGCCGTCGCCGTCGGCATGGTGTTCGCCGCCGAGCTCGGCCGCCGCGCCGGGTCCCTCGACGACGCGACCGCCGACCGCCACCGCAGCATCCTGGAGGGCGTCGGGCTTCCCACGTCGTACGACGGGACGCCGTGGGAGGCGCTTCGTGCGACGATGGCGGTGGACAAGAAGTCCCGTGGCGCCCGGTTGCGGTTCGTCGTCCTCGATCGGCTGGCCGCCCCCCGTATCCTCGAAAGCCCCGCGGAGCAGACCCTCGTCGAGGCGTTCTCCGTCGTGTCACGAAAGGCAGTGCAGTGAGCGAGATCCTCGTCCTGAACGGACCCAACCTCAACCGCCTCGGGAGCCGCGAGCCGCTGATCTACGGGTCCGGCACGTACGAGGAGCTCGTCGAGTACTGCAAGGACGTCGGTGAGGCGGTCGGGCGCACCATCGAGGTGCGCCAGACCAACAGCGAGGCCGAGATGATCGAGTGGCTGCACGAGGCGGCCGACCTCGAGACCCCCGTCGTGCTCAACCCGGCCGCGTGGGGGCACTACTCCTACGCCCTGCGGGACGCGTGCGCGCTGCTGACCGCGCCGCTGGTCGAGGTGCACATCAGCAACATCCACGCCCGCGAGGACTTCCGGCACACCTCGGTGATCTCCCCGGTGGCCCGCGGCGTGATCGCCGGCCTCGGCGTCGAGGGGTACGCCGACGCGATCCAGGCCGTCGTCCGGTTCGTCGCGCAGGCCGAGACCAAGTAGTCACCCCGCAGCCCACGCTCTCGCGGTGGGTGGTACCCCGCTAATCACGCGATAGCGGGGTACAACCCACTGCGAGCGGTGCGTGGTGGGACGGCGGGCTTACTTCTCGTGCACGTACAGCCCGGGCGCGTCCTCCATCGGGGGGTACTCGGCGCTGCCCAGCGCCTGCGGCGCGCGGCGCTTGGGCCCGGAGCGGGCGGTGACCCACTCGAGCCACTTCGGCCACCACGAGCCGTCGACCTGGTCGGCGGTGGCCAGCCACTCGTCCGGGTTGGGGACGCCGCCGGGGCCGGTCCAGTACTTGTAGCGCGAGCCCTTCACCGGGTTCACGAAGGTCTGGATGTGCCCGCTGTTGACGATGACGACCTCGGTCTCGCCGCCGTGCACCTGGGTGGTCATGAAGCACGGCCGCCAGGTGGTGATGTGATCGCGCTGCCCGGCGACGAGGAAGGCGTCGGTGGTGACCGCCTTCAGGTCGACCGGGCGCCCGAGCAGCGTCATCGTGCCGGGCTTGGTGAACGCGCCGCCGTTCAGCATCTCCTGGGTGTCGCGGGCGAACGTCGAGGAGACGTTCGTCGCGTCGGCGTTCCAGGACAGCACGTCGAACGCGGGGCTGCGCTTGCCCATCAGCCAGTTGTTGATGACGTAGTTGAACACCAGGTCCTTCGGGCGCATCCAGGCGAAGTTCGCCGCCATCGTCTTGGAGTTGATCACCGTCGCCTTCTCCGAGCGCCGCGCCATCTGCTGCTGCGACTCCTCGGTGCCGAGACCGGTGACCATGTTGGGCTCGCGCGGGTCGAGCATCGTGACGATGTACGTCGCGTTCGCGATCGAGCCGTCGCCCTCGCCCGCGAGGTAGGACTGCGCGAACGCCGTCGTCATGCCGCCCGCGCAGAGTCCGATCGCGTTGAGGTCGTCCGCGCCGCTGATCGCCTTCACGACCTCGATCGCCCGCAGCAGGCCCTCGGTGTACAGCTCCAGCCCCCAGCTGCCGTGCCGCAGGGCGGGATCCTCCCGCGGGTTGCGCCAGACGAGCATGAACGTGCTCAGCCCGTTCTGCACGGCGTACTCGACCATCGAACGGCCCGGTGCGAGGTCCAGGACGTAGAACTTGTTGACCTGCGGCGGCACGAACAGCAGCGGCCGGGCGTGCACGTCCGGGGTCTGCGGCTCGTACTGCAGGATCTCGAACAGCTCCTCGCGGTACACCACCTTGCCCGGCGTGCAGGCGAGGTTCTCGCCCACGTGGTACGGCGTGGAGTCGACCATCGACGGCATGCCCTTGTTCTCGCCGAGGTCGACCAGGAAGTTGCGCAGCCCGCGCATCAGCGAGGCGCCGCGGGTGTCGATGGCCTCGCGCAACGCGGCCGGGTTCGTCGGCAGGAAGTTGGCGGGGGAGACCGCGCCGGTGACGATCGCCCGGACGAAGGCGGCGCGCTCCTGGTCGGTCCACGGCCCGTCCGGCTTCGACGTGACCGACTCGAAGACCTCGGTGAACGCCAGGTGGGCCTGCGCCAGGCGGCGGAACAGCGGATGGGTGTGCCACACGCGGTCGCCGTAGAAGACGTCCTTCTGCGGCAGCTCGATGGTCGACAGTCCCAGCGCCACCTTGAGCCATTCGCCGGCCAGGCGCGGGTACCCCTCGGTCCACGCCTTGCGAGAAGCCAGGAGCCGGAACACGTCCCGGCTGCGAATCGGATCCAGGGCGACGACGATGCCGCCGCCGAGCGCTTCCTCCCGGAGCATCGCCTCGGCCTCGCGCGCCATCGCCGCGGTTGTGGACGTGGCCTTCATTAGTTCGGACGGTCGGACGTATTCCGGTTGAGCGCTCACCTGGTGCCTCCCGACAGATGTTGTCGCATCGTGTGGTCTAGGTCATACCCTCGACACCGTATCCCCATGTCAGTGATCTCGGCCACTTCACCGGCGCCGGCCGGGACGGTGACCCCGGTGGCCGCTACTACGCTGGGGCCCATGCCTGAGCTCGAGCACGCCACCCGTCGCGACAACCTGCGCCGCAAGATCGCCGGCCTCGGCGCGGACGCCGCCCTCATCACCAACCTGCTGAACATCCGCTACCTCACCGGGTTCACCGGCTCCAACGCGGCGCTCATCGTCGGCGCGGACGCCGCGCGCGACCTGTTCAGCACGGACGGCCGCTACGTCGAGCAGTCGAAGACGCAGGTCCCGGACCTGCCGCTGCTGGTGGGCCGGGCGTCCGGTCAGGCGGTGCTGGCCGAGGTCGGTTCCTCGGTGCAGACCCTGGCGTACGAGACGCACGTGACCTCGGTGGACGAGGCAAAGGCGCTGGCGGACGCCGCGCAAGGCGTCCGGATGATCAGCCTGCAGTCGGCCGTGGAAGACCTGCGCGCGATCAAGGACGACGGCGAGATCGAGCTGCTGCGCCAGGCCGCGCACATCGCCGACCAGGCGCTGGCCGACCTGGTCGCGGCCGGCGGCATCGCGCCGGGGCGCAGCGAGCGCGAGATCGCGCTCGATCTGGACTTCCGGATGCTGCACCTCGGGGCGGAGACGGTGTCCTTCGAGACGATCGTCGCGACCGGCCCCAACTCGGCCATCCCGCACCACAGCCCGGGCGATCGGGTGCTGGAGGCCGGTGACCTGATCAAGATCGACTTCGGGTCGACCTATCGCGGCTACCACTCCGACATGACCCGCACCTACGCGGTCGGGCACGTGGCGGACTGGCAGCGGGAGATCTACGAGCTGGTGGCGCAGGCGCAGCGCGCCGGCGCCGAGGCGTTGCGGATCGGGCGCACCGGCAAGGAGATCGACACGGTCAGCCGCGACATCATCGCCGCCGCGGGGTACGGCGAGACGTTCGCGCACAGCCTTGGGCACGGCGTCGGGCTCGATGTGCACGAGGCGCCGAACCTCAGCCAGCTGGCAGAGACTAAACTGGAGGATCGGGTCTGCGTCACCGTCGAGCCAGGGGTCTACCTCGCGGGTCGGGGCGGCGTCCGGATCGAGGACACGCTCGTGCTGCACGAGGACGCCTCCGCCGCCGGCGGGACCCGCACCGACCTGCTGACGATGACGAGCAAGGACCTCGTCGTCCTCTAGCGACCAACGACGGAGAGGACCTGGCTGTGGCCACGACCAATGATCTGAAGAACGGCATCGTGCTCAACCTCGACGGGAACCTGTGGTCCGTCGTCGAGTTCCAGCACGTGAAGCCCGGCAAGGGCGGTGCCTTCGTGCGCACCAAGCTCAAGAACGTGCTCTCGGGGAAGGTCGTCGACAAGACGTTCAACGCCGGCACCAAGGTCGAGACGGCCAACGTCGACAAGCGCGACATGGAGTATCTCTACAACGACGGCTCCGACTTCGTGTTCATGGACGGTGACACGTACGACCAGATCAACATCCCGGCCGAGACCGTCGGTGATGCGGCGAAGTACATGCTGGAGAACACCAAGGCCGTCGTCGCCACGCACGACGGGGCGCCGCTGTACGTCGAGCTGCCGGCGAGCGTCGAGCTCGTCGTCAAGCACACCGACCCGGGCTTGCAGGGTGACCGGTCCACCGGAGGCACCAAGCCGGCCGAGCTGGAGACCGGCGCGCAGATCCAGGTGCCGCTGTTCATCAACACCGGCGACAAGCTGAAGGTCGACACCCGCGACGGGTCGTACCTCGGCCGCGTCAACAGCTAATGTCCGCCCGCACCAAGGCTCGCAAGCGGGCGATCGACCTGCTGTTCGAGTCGGACCTGCGCGGCACCGACGCCGTGAGCACGGCGGCCGACCGGCTGGCCGATCCGGACCGGCCCGTGCAGCCGTACGCCCTCACCCTGGTCGAGGGCGTCGCGACCCACCGGCAGCGGATCGACGAGCTCGTCACGACGTACGCCGAGGGCTGGACGCTCACCCGGATGCCCGGTGTCGACCGGGCGATCATCCGCACGGCGATCTACGAGCTGCTGTGGGTCGACGAGGTACCCGACGCCGTGGTGATCGACGAGGCCGTCGAGCTCGCGAAGACGCTGTCCACCGACGACTCGCCGAAGTTCGTCAACGGGCTGCTCGGGCGCCTGGTCAAGGTCAAGCCGGATCTAGTCGTATGACCGCCGACTCGCAGCACCGCGCGCGGCTCGCCGCGCGGGTCCACGACAGCGCCTTCCGCAAGCCGCCGGTGGGGACTCGCGGCTACGACGACGAGGCGGTCGACCGCTTCCTCGACGAGTTGCAGGACGCCCTGGTGGGCCCGGCGACCGTGGAGGACATCGTGGGCCGGCTGGAGACCTGCATCTTCGCCAAGCCACCGATCGGGAAGCGCGGCTACCACCCGGACGACGTCGACGACCTGATCGACGGGGTGCTCGGCGAGCTGACCGGGCAGCAGCCGGTCTCGCGGGTTCGCCCCGAGCCGCCCGCTCGCGTGCAGAGCGGGCTCGTCGAGCACCGCTCCGGCTTCTGGAAGCGGCTGCTCGGCCGGTAGCGCTGCGCGTTTGGTCGGCGTGCTCGTCGACGCGGACTTGTGCCCCGCGGAAGGGCTTCTGCTCAGTGAGTGGGCTCGTGCCCATTGAGCGGGTCGATCGGCCCGCTCAAGGGACACACCCCCGCCCGCTGCACACAACCCCGCCCGCTGCACACAACCCGCCCGGTGGACGTACCGCTCGGCCAGGTGACCACCGCGCGCCGGCGGTTCAAAGGCCGGTGAGGCGCGCCGCTACCGTCAGCGCCGCAGCGGTCCCGAGCACCGCGACCGCCCAGGCCAGGTCGCTGGCGGTGACCCGCTGCGGTCGCCATGAGGTCCGGGGGTGCGCGCCGAGCCCGCGGGTCTGCATGACGATCGCCAGCCGCTCGCCACGTCGGATGGAGGAGGCCAGCAACGCCACCGCCGCGCGCCCCGCCACCGCGGGACCGACCCGTCGGAAGCCGCGCATGCGGTGGGCCCGCAGCAGCGTCTGCCAGGCCTCGGGCAGGTCGGCCAGCAGCCGGTAGCCCGCGACGACGGCGAAGCAGACGTTGTCCGGCAGCCGGAGGTTCTGGCGCAGGCTCTCCAGCAGCGCCGCGGGCGGGGTCGTGCGCACCATGAGGATGACGCCGAGGCCCACCACCAGCGTCCGCATCGCGAGCGACCCGCCCACCGCCAGGCCGTGGTTGGTGACGGTCAGCGGGCCGAGCCGAGCGAGCGGGCGGCCGGCGCGCGTCACGGAGTTCACCACCAGCACGCTGAGCGCGAAGGCCAGGAACGGCAGGTGCCCGAGGAGGAGCGTGCGGACGGGCACGGTGCGGTCGACGAGCCACAGCCCGAGCAGCCCGAGGTAGAGCACCGTCGGGGTGAGCGGGTCGAACACCAGAAGCAGACCCAGGCTCAGCACGGTGAGCACCACGAGCTTCACGCTCGGATTGACCATCGCGAGCCGTCTCACGCGCGGACCGTCCGCCGGTCGAGGGCGCCCAGCAGCGCGCCGAGCCCGACCTCCGGCTCTCGGCGCGCCCACCATGTCAGGATCGGTGGCCGGCGCAGCCCGGCGTCCTCGAGCGCCTGGTCGTCGCGCAGCACCTCCTCGACCGGCCGTGGCGCGCCGAGCACGCCGGCCGCGGCCATGCACACGGCGTCGGCGATCGCGCCGACCAGCCGCAAATCGTGGGTGATCATCCCGACCGCGAGGCCGTCGTCGGCGAGCCCCCGGATCAGCCCGGCGAGCCGGGCGCCGTGCGCGGCGTCCTGCCCGAACGTGGGCTCGTCGAGCAGCAGCACGTCGGGGCGCTGCGCAGCGGCGATGGCGATCGAGAGCCGCCGCTGCTGACCGCCCGAGAGCCGGAACGGATCGTGCTCCTCCAGGCCGCCCAGCCCGAACGCGTCGATGATCGCCCGAGCACCGTCGGGATCCAGAGCGGAGCCGAAGCAGATCTCGTCGAGGACCGACCGCCGCAGGAACTGGTGCTCCGGATGCTGGAACACCATCGCGACCTTCCCGGCGACGTGCAGCCGCCCGCCGTGGTGGGGCAGCAGCCCAGCGATGCCGAGGAACGCCGACGTCTTGCCCGAGCCGTTGCGGCCGAGCACGGCGGTGACCGAGCCCGGGCGCAGGCTCAGCGTCGCCGACGCCACCACGACGGGGGATCGCCTCGACCGGCCGGCGCGGAACGCTGCGGCGGCGGCGTCCACGAGCGGTTCGGCCGAGTGTCCGTCCCGCCGCGCGTCCAAGGCGCCGGGACCCAGCGCGGCCGCGAGACGCTCGAGGGATCTCTCCGGCCGGTCGATGTCGTCCGAGGTGGGGCGGACGCCGAGCGCGAGCGCCGCCTCGACGCCGTACGGCAGCCGGCAGCCGGCCGCGGCGATCTCCGGGGCCCGCTGCACGAGCACCTCGGTGGTGGGCCCGTCGGCCAGGATGGCACCTGACCGGTCGAGCACCACGGTGCGCGCCGGCAGCACGCTCAGGTCGTCGACGAGGTGCTCGACGAGGAGCGTCGCACGGCCGTCGCCGGTCAGCCGGCGTCGGGTCTCCGAGGCGGCCGCGGGGTCGAGCATGGACGTCGGCTCGTCGAGCAGCAGCAGCCGAGGCTCGCGAGCTAGGGTCGCCGCGAGGGCGACCCGCTGCAGCTCCCCGCCGCTGAGCGTCGCGGTGTCACGCTCGGCAAGGTGCGCGCAGCCGGCGTCGTGCAAGGCGGACGCGACCCGGTCGCGAATGACGGCCGGCGGCAGGCCGAGGTTCTCCAGACCGAACGCGACCTCGTCGTCCACGCGCGCCAGGACCACCGAGTCGAGCGGGTCCTGGGCCAGGAAGCCCGCGTCGTCGGCGATCTGCGCGATCGAGCGGCCCTCGGTCGAGTGCCCGTCGATGAGGATGCTGCCGTACACGTCGGCGTCCACCACGTCGGGGATGACGCCGGCGACCGAGCGCAGCAGGCTGGACTTGCCGCATCCGGACGGTCCGAGCAGCAGCACGGACTCGTCCGGCTCCACTCGCAGATCGACATGCTGCGGACGCTCGCCGCCGGCTCCCGGGAACCGGACGGCGAGCGCGCGAACCGTCAGCAGGTCAGCGTCGGTCACGGAGGTCGCGGACGACGGCGAAGTTGTCCAGTACGCCCGTCCGCACCAGCAGGTCCCCGAGCGCCTTGGCCAGCAGACCGCAGAGCACGACGCAGCTCGCCAGGTGGATGATCGCCCGCCACACGACGATGCTCTGCCCCCACCAGCCCAGGACGCTCGCCTCGTACACGAAGATGGCGGCGCCGCCGACCAGTCCGGACAGCGCGAAGGTGCCCCACGTCCACCGGCGGTAGCGCGTCGCGGCGAACACCAGCTCGACGCCGACGCCCTGCACGAGCGCCGTCAGGAACAGCTTCGGGCCGACCGGCGAGCCGAGCACGACGACCTCGATCACCGAGGCGATCACCTCCGCGACGATGCCCGCGCCGGGCTTGCGGGTGATGTAGAGCGCCAGCGGCGCCACGACCATCCAGCCGCCCCACAGGATGTTCTGCGCGAGGTCGCCCGAGGGGCCCATCGCGATGGACAGCGCGAGCCAGGCCTGCACGAGCGCGTAGTACAGGAAGCCGAAGACGGCGCCGAGGACGGCGATGAGGACGAGGTCGTGCAGGCGCCAGCCGCGCTGGACGGACGGCTTGCGGGCGATGCGGTCGGTTTCCGAGGTGCTCATGCGTGCTGCTCCGTTCGCGAGGGGGATCCGATGGAGATGGTCAGGTGGCACACGACGTGCGGCACGCTGCGGCCGACCTCGGACCAGGTCGTGAAGACGAGCTCGAGGGCCTGCGCGAGGTCGCCGCGCAGCATCGTCGCGAAGTGCGCGGGGGTCACCTCCAGGCCGGACTGCTTGGCCTGCTCGATCGCCCGCTCGATGGGCTCGAGGTGCGCGCCGTGCCCGCTGTCGCCGTCCATCAGCGGGTACAGCGACCACTGGACGTCGGCGTCCAGGCCGGCCGGTTCGAGCGCCACGGCGTCCGGCGTGGGCAGCGCATAGCGATCGAGGAGGGTGCACTCCATCTCGCCGGGGCACCCGCGCGACAGCAGCACGTGGGTGACGAGGTGGCCGCCGTCCATCGCGCGCGCCGCGGCGCCGACGGTGCGTAGCAGGTAGCCGGCGAGCGCCGGCTCCGCAGGGGCGGCGGTGGCCCCGACGTACGTGCTCACCGGCCCGGTGTCGATATCGAGTGTGCCGTCGCCGTCGCCCGCCTCGGCGATCGCGGTGAGGATGACGTGCACGAAGTCGTCGCTCGCCGGATGCAGGCTGTAGCGCATGCCGATCCCGAACTCGGCCGGGTCGGCCGGTTGCCGGTCGTCCATCGGTGCTCCCGGACCACCGAGAACGAAGAGACGCGAGGAACGCTGAGGGTCCACGCGTGCCCAACTCCCTACGCCGGTACGAGCCGGATCAGGTTCACGGGTCTGTGGCCGAGCCACACTCTCAGCGCTGGATGCGCTCCCCGGGGGTCGTCGCCCACCCTACGCGCCCGGCATCCGCGGCGCGAGGGGGCCAGTAGGGTCGGGTGATGACTGATCGACCGATTGCCCTCATCACCGGTGGCTCGCGCGGCGTGGGCCTCGCCATCGCCCGCGAGCTGCAGGCCACGCACCATCTCCTGATCGGCGCGCGCACCGCGGAGGCTGCCCGCGCCGCGTGCGCGGAGCTCGAGTCGGCGGAGCCGTTCGTAGCCGACCTCACCGACGAGGCGGCGCTCGCCGAGGCGGCGGCCTCGCTGCCCGACCTGGATCTGCTGGTGCACAACGCGGGCATCTCCACGAAGAACGCCGTCATCGACACGACCCGCGCGCAGTGGCGGCAGATCTTCGAGGCGAACCTGTTCGCCGTCGCCGACCTGACCGCGCGGACGCTGCCGGGCCTGCGCCGTACGCGGGGGATGGTCGTGCTGATCAACTCCGGCTCCGGGTTCTTCACCAATCCGGAGAACGCGATGTACTGCGGGACGAAGTTCGCGCTGCGCGCCTTCGCCGACGTGCTGCGGGAGGAGGAGCGGCCCAACGGCGTCCGGGTCAGCTCGGTGCATCCCGGCAAGGTGGACACCGACATGCAGCGGGAGATCGTCGAGCACGACGGCGGGACCTATCAGCCCGAGCTCTACCTGACGCCGGAGTCGGTGGCCCGCGCGGTGCGCGCCGCGGTGGAGGCGAGCCCCGACGCGACCCTCGAGGTCGTCTCAGTACGCCCGACCCGCCGGTAGTCGATGGCCTCCCGCCGTCCGCGACCTCGCCGACCTTCTCGTTGTGGTGTGCTCGCTTCGGGCGACTACGCCCGAAGCGGGCACAACACAACCGGCGGTGGACGACGATGTGGGCCGGGTCGTCAGGGCGTCACGACGAAGTGGCCGTGCGCCCCGCGCTCGGCGAGCGCCATCACGTGGTCGACGAACGGGTAGCTGCCGGGCTGCTTGAACACCAGCTCGACGAAGCCGCCCTGCGCGGCGGCCAGGTCGAGCGTCTGGGCGCCGCCGGATCCCGGCCGCAGCAAGAAGGCGCCCTCCTTGTAGACGGTGTCGAACTGGCCGCCGACCACGTGGAACGAGGTCCCGAGGTTGGGCCCCGCGGTCAGTACCCAGACGCGGACCCGCTGACCGACGGAGGCCGCGAGCGGCTGCGCGTCGTACTGGTTCGCGTAGCCGTTGAAGGTGACCAGGTCCGGCTGCATCGTCGCGATCTTCCGCGGGTCGGTCGGTCCGCCCAGCTGGCCGAGGTAGTACTCGGACTGCACCAGCAGGTACTCGCGGTCGACCGGCGCGAGGTCCGGCGGGTCGATGATCACCGCGCCGTACATCCCGCTGGCGATGTGCGCCGACATCGGCATCGTCGAGCAGTGGTAGAGCCAGATGCCGCTGTGGTCCGCGGTGAACGTGTAGACGAGCGACTCACCGGGCGCGATCGTGCGCATGTTGGCGTCGGGGGATACCTCGCCGGCGTGGAAGTCGATCGAGTGCCCCATCGCGCCGTCGTTGACCAGCGTCACCTCGAAGGTGTCGCCGATCTTGCCCCGCAGCGTCGGGCCGGGGGTGCTGCCGTTGTAGGTCCACAGCTGCTGGCTGACTCCGGGGGCGACCTCGGTCACCAGCTCCTGGACGGTGAGCGTCACCTTGTGGGTGGTGGTGCCCGCGGCCGGCGGCAGGGTCGGGTCGTGGGCGACGAACTCGGCCGGCGGCTTCTTCGACAGGTCGATCGCGTCGGCAGCGGGGCCCGTCGACGCCGCGGCGGATCCGGGGTGCCCGGCATGCGAGCCGGACGCCGGTGAGCCCGGCGCCGCCGACGTCCCGGCCGCGACCGGCGAGCCGGTGACCCTGATGTGCAGGACCATGCCCATCTGCCGATGCCCCACGACCGAGCACCAGCCCTCGATGCTGCGGCCGACTATCCCGACGTCGATCGACGCGGTCTGACCGGGGGACAGCCGACCGCTCGTGTGGCCTGTGTCGAGCACCAGGTCGTGCACCTGGGCGGCCTCGCCGTTCGTCACCTTCAGCACGAGGCGATCCCCTGCGGGGACGTCGATCGAGCCGGGCGTGAACCGCATGTCCTTCGCAGTGATGCTGACCTCGGTGGTGTGGCCGGTCGCGGTGACGCCGTCCGCCGCGGACGTCGAGCCGTTGACCGCCTGGGGGTCCAGCGCGACCGCGCCGGCCACGGCCAGCGTCACCACGACCAGCCCGGCGAGCGCGCCGCCGACTCGCGTGCGCGGATGCGACGCGGGTGGTGGCAGCTCACGCTCCCGCTGCCGGTGGCTGACGATGACCGCGCGCACCGCGAGCACCGCGAACGACGCGAGGCCCACCAACCCCAGCATCGAGGCGACCACCTTGACCAGGCTCGGCACCGGCAGGCTGAACAGGACCGCGCCCAGGTTGATGAGCACCAGACGCCAACCGAGCCCGCGATCGAGCTCGTGGTTCATCGCTCGGGTGACCTTCGGTCCGCCGCGCAGCACGACCGGCAGCAGGTACGACAGCGCGCCACTGACCAGCTGCGCGGCGAAGCCGGCCGCGAACGGCGCGAGCAGCCACGCGAGCCGGTCGGCGGCGGCCGGCCACGAGCGGGCGCCGCCGACGAGCACCGCGAGAGCGACGGTGGAGCTGAGCAGCCATCCCAGGGCGCAGATGGTCGCCCAGGTGGCGTACGTCGACGGCGGCTTGGCCCGCACGGCCTCCGCCAGTGGGAGGACGACGGCGCCGATCGCCAACGCGGCGAGGACCAGCGCCGCGGCGGTGCCCGCTCGCGAGCCGGCGACCGCGCAGGCCCGCCTTCGCCGCACCGGCAGCGAGCCGGTCGAGGACCGGCTGCAGGTCGTCGTACGCGGTGAACACGCCGAGC
>NZ_WBKP01000033.1 GCF_009602465.1 Cumulibacter manganitolerans
CAGCACCGGGCGGCCCACGCCGCCGACGGCGAACCGCTCGAGCCCCAGCCAGCCGCGCAGTGCGGCGAACCGCTCCAGCGGCGTGCCCGGCCGGCCGGCCCACATCAGCAGCACGACGGCGATAGCGAGGACGGCCGAGCCGGCGAGCTCCCAGCCGGTGGCCACCGGCTCGCCGGGAGCGCCGACGAGCTCGCGCAACCGGCCGGCCAGCGGCGGCAGGCCGAGCACGCTCAGCGTGGCCGCGGCGACGGCGAGCGGCACGAGCGGGATCCGCAGCAGGGTACCGATCCGCCGGGTGCCGCGCTCCTCCTCGTCGTACCCCGCCTCGGCGTCGGCCGGCGTCCGCCGCCACAGCACGACGAGGATCTTCGCGGCGTAGGCGGCCGACAGGGCGGAGGCCGCCAGGCCGACGACGTACAGCGCGACCGATTCGTGCAGCGCGCCGGCCAGCACCGAGTCCTTCGTCGCCCACAGCGCGAGCGGCGGGACGCCGGCCAGCGACAACGCGCCGACCGCGGCGAGGACGCCGGTCGCGGGCCAGCGCCGGCCCACGCCGCGCAGCGCGGCGAGCCGCTTGGTGCCCAGCGCGCTGAGCCAGGCGCCGGCGACGAGGAACAGCAAGGCCTTCGTAGCGGCGTGCGCGACAAGCTGCGCCGTCCCGCCCGCCACCGCACCGACGCCCGCGGCGAGCACCACGAACCCGAGCTGGGCGGACGTCGACGCGGCGAGCAGCTGCTTGAGATCGCTCTGCGCCAGGGCGACCGCGCCGAGCAGGACCGCCGTCACCGCGCCGATCCAGGCGACCGTGGTCGCGGCCCAGGACGTCGCGGCCAGCAACGGCGCGACACGCAGCAGCAGGTACCCGCCCATCGCGACCATCGCGGCCGAGTGCAGCAGGGCGCTCACCGGGCTGGGACCGTCCATCGCCCGGGACAGCCAGAACGAGAACGGCAGCTGGGCGGCCTTGCCGAGCGCCGCGACGACGATGCCGGCGGCGACGACGTCCCGCCACGGCGACGCGGCGTCCGGCAGGTCGCGCAGGGCCAGGCCGGAGCCGCCGGCCAGGGCGGCCGCCGCCGCGACGTACAGCCCGAGGTCGGCGGCGCGGGTGGTGAGGAAGGCGATGAGGCCCGACGTGACCCGGCGCTCGGATCGCCACCAGAAGCCGATCAGGGCGTACGACGCGGCGCCCATCACCTCCCACGCGAACAACAGCGTCGGCAGCGTGGTGGCCGTGGCGGTAACCAGCGCGGCAGCGGAGAACAGCAGCATCAGCCCGTGGAAGCGGCCCGGCGCCGTCCGCACGTCCCCCGCCGCGAACACCAGCACCAGCAGCGTCACGACGGCGGCCGTCGGGACCAGCAGCACCGACGGCCCGTCGACCGACAGCCCGAACGCGCTGCCCGCGACGAAGGGAACCGCGACGGCGGGCCGTCCCGCCGCGACGACGAGGGACAGCACGACCGTGGCGGCCGCGGCGGCGATGCTCACCGGCGCGGCGAACCGGGCCCAGCGGCTCGGCGCGCCGGCCAGCACGGCGCCGGAGACCGCCGGCAGCAGCACCAACGCCCACAGCAGTGCCGTCACTGCTTGAGCTCCGTGGTCATGTCCGTCATGTCGGCGTTGCGCTGCCGGTGCAGCAGCGTGGCGACCGCGAAGCCGACCGCCATCTCGACCGTCATCGCGGCCAGCACCACCATCAGCAGCACCTGGCCGGACGGGTTCGGCGAGAGGAACCACCAGAAGCCGCCGGCGGCGAGCAGGACGCCGTTGATCATCAGCTCCAGGCCCATCATCACCATCACGACGACCTGCTGCGAGATCGCGCCGTACAGGCCCACGGCGAAGAGGGCCGCGGCGATGAGCAGCACCGTCTGCAGCGTCATCGGCCGGCACCTCCGACCTGCGGATCGCTGGCCGGACGGTGCTTGAGGTCGTCGCCGAGCCGGTCGTAGCGGGTGCGGGCCGAGGCGAGGACGACTCCGGTGATGATGGTGGCGAGCATGACGGGGCTGACCGCGATCATCACCAGCATCTTCGGGCCCATCAGGCTCTCCCCCAGCGCCACCGTCACGTCCGGGGCGGGCGCGCCGCGGCGGGACGGCCACGGGATGAGCAGCGCCCCGGCGCCGAGCAGCACGAAGGTGCCGGCGCCGATCGCCACAGCGGTGCGGTTCGAGTGCACCATGCTCATCGGCATCAAGGCGGGGTTCATGCCCATGTACATCACCATGTAGACGGCCATCACGGCCATCTCCATGACCATCATCAGGATGGTCACCACGCCCACGTATCCCTGGTGCAGCAGCAGGATCACGCACCCGACCGCGATGAACGACAACGCCAGCGCGTAGGTCGCGCGGGCCATCGAGTCGACGTAGAACACCGCCGCACCGCTGAGGACGGCGAGCGCGCTGAGCACCCAGAACACGACGTCCAGCAGCATGTCAGCTCCTTCCCGCGGCCACGACGGCCACCACGAGGTCCTGCAGCAGAACGGCGGGGAGCACGATCACCCACGCCGCCTCGAGCAGCTTGTCGGGCCGCAGCGCCGGCACCCGGCGGCGCACGGCCACCAGTAGCGCGAGCAGCACCGCGGTCTTGACCAGCACCCACGCCCACGCCGGCAACAGCGGCCCGGCGCCGCCGCCGAGGAACAGCGGTACGGCGACGGCAGCGCCCGCGGCCAGCAGCGCGTAGCGCCCGGCGAGGAACATCAGCCGGTCCACGCCGCTGAGCTCGGCGAGCACGCCGCCGGAGAGGTCTGGTCCGGCGGCGGTCGCGAACGGACCGCGCACCGAGAACGCCAGCACACCGAGGCAGTAGACGACGAACGCCACGGGCATCCAGACGACGTACCAGAGACCGGACTGGGCGGCGGCCACGTCGCCGATGCGCAGGCTGCCGGCCGCGACGGCCGGGGCCACCAGCGCGAACATCAGCGGCAGCTCGTACGCGAGTGCCTGGGCGAGGAAGCGGTAGCCGCCCACCAGGCCCGACACGGCGTTCGGTCCCCAGCCGGCGAGCCACACGAGCGCCCACATGACGACGTCCAGGGCGTTGAACCAGACGACGCCGATCGGGCTGTCGAGCAGCACCCGGGAGCCCAGTGGCACGACCGTCACCATCAGCAGCGCCACCGGGATCAGGCCGTAGACGCCGATCCGCCACAGCAGCAGGTCGGCTGCGACCGTGCGCCTGCGGCGCTGGCGCAGCAGCCGGGCGACCTCGAGGAGCGGGGCGACGGCTCCGCGGGAACGTCGCCCGGGCGCGGCGAGCACTCCATCCAGCATCGCCGCGAGCACTGCCGCGGCAGCCAGCAGCAGCGCGGCGGGCAGCACCCACCACGCCTGCTGCACGCCGGGGGCGATCAGTGTCGCGTCAGCCATTCAGGACCTCCCGCGTCGTCCGGCCGAGCGCCCCGGTCAGGTACGGAGCGACGGTCGCGACGACGATGCGCACCGACGCGAGCTCCAGCCCGTCGAGCAGACGAGGAAGCAGCGCCTCGACGTCGTACGCCGCGGTGTACGCGGGCAGCTCGTCGAGTCGCGGTACCCCGTCGAGTGCTGACGTGCCGCGTCGCGGCGGCCCAGACGTGGGTTGCATGCCGCGCGGGCCGAGCGCTGCACGGGCGTGATCGAGCAGACCGAGCAGCCTTTCGTAGGCATCACCGCCGAGCGCATCGGCGTACGGCGCGGGCAGGTCCTCGGGATCGAGGCGTCCGAGGTCACGCAGCATCCAACGCAGCGTGCGGGACCGCGCGACCTTGCCACGCAGCCGGTCGGTCTGCTCGGCCGCATCGGCTCGCCCCGTGTCGGTGGTCTCCGCGGCGAGGCAGCGGTCGCGGACGCGCCGAGCCAGAAGCCGGCCGGCCGGCCACTGCGCCAGGGCGAGCACCGCGTCGACCGCGTCGAGGTAACCCGCTGCCCTTTGCAGGTCGGTGAATCGAGCCGCCGGGTCGACCTCTGGAGTCTCGTACTCGACCTCCACGTCGCCGACCACGTCGCCGTGGAGGGTGCACTGCAGTACCAGCCCGGCCGGCCAGGACGTCAGGATGGGCCCCAGCTTCACGTGCAGGACGTCGAGCTCCAGGCCGTCGCGGTCGGGGGCGCCTTCGGCCAGGGGGATCCCGGCCGGCGCCATGTCCATATCCCCGTGGTCCATACCGCCGTGGTCCATGCCCTCGTGGCCACCGCTGCCGTGATCCATGCCCCCGTGACCACCGCCGCCGTGATCCATACCGCCGTGATCCATGCCCTCGTGACCGCCGCCGCCGTGGCCGCCGTGGTGCATGTCGCCGTGGCCACCACCGTCGTGATCCATGCCCTCGTGGCCACCACCGTCGTCCATGTCCCCGTCGTGCATGTCGCCGTGGTCCATGTCGTCGCGGCCCCCACCAGCGTCCATGTCCCCGTGGTCCATACCGCCGTGGTCCATGTCCCCGTGATCCATGTCCTCGCCCGCGGGGACACCGGCGCGGCTGCGGGCCGCAGTCCGTTGGGCCGCGTCATCGCGAAGCTGACCGAGGGCCTCGTCGAGCGCCCCGACGATCGCCTGCGAGGTCGGGATGCGGATACGAGCGCGGGGCCCGGGCAGCTGCTCGAAGACGGCATCCGCCCGCTCGGTGAAGCTCTCGTTGGGGTCTCCGCAGACGATGAGGACGTCGGCGTCCGCCGGAGACTCCGCGGCGACCCACCCGCGCAGCGCGAGCTGTCTCTCGGTGGCGGCGCGCACCACGAAACCACCCGGTGCCTCGACGAGCAGGACGTGCACTCGTGCCGTCGCCCCGCGAGTCAGCCAGGTTCTCAGGCCCACCTGAAGGCCCCCTCGCGCCGCGCCCAGAAGACCGCGACGAGCAGAACGCCGAGGAACACGAACATCTCGACAACGGACTCGATTCCCATCGTCCGCACCACGACGGCCCACGGGTACATGAACAGCATCTCGACGTCGAACGCCAGGAACACGAGCGTCGCGACGTACCACCGGGCATGGAAACGAGACAGCGCGTGCTCGGCCGGACGCCACCCGGACTGGAAGGGCAGGACGTCGATCGGGTCCGCCGACACCGCAGTGGCTCGACCTAGGAGCCACATGCCGACCACCGTCAGCACGGCGAGCAGCATCATCGCCGCCAGCCCGACGTACATCGCACGCCTCCCTCATCGTCCGTTGGCCCGACTCGCGGCGTACTTCGGTACCAAGACGCGGGTGTTTCGGTACCGAAGTACGCCGCGGGTCGGCTTGAACCACCCCGACCCTAGCGAAGAGGGGCAGCGCGACCCAGGGTCATCGAGCGAGCCACCTCGCGTCCACCGCCGCGCCGGTGTCCCTAGCCACGGTCATCGAGCGCCCGCGGGGTGCGATCCCGCCCAGGAGAGTGGGCACCAGAACGCGACGTCCGACCGGTCGTCCGGAAACCGTCGCGATTCCAGCTCGCTGCCCACCCGGAACGGCCAGCCGGCCTCAGCCGCGTCGTCTTCCGGTGGATCCGGAGCCGAGGACTCCTCGCGGCCAAGAAGAAGGTCACGTCGGTGGACACCCAGGGTCTCACCGGCTCGCTGGACTTCTCCAACGACGGCGCCCCGTCCGCGCGTGAGGCCTATATGCTGCGCCCGAACGCCGCGACGCCCGGCGGTCTGGACATCGAGAAGAAGCTCTTCGAGTCGCCCGAGGCCAAGGGCTACAAGGCCCCTCACCAGTAGCAGCAACCGGAAGGCTCGACAATGCAGTTTCAGATGGCGGAGCTGTCGCCGCGGCAGCGGTACAAGATCCTCGTCTCGACCGTCACTCCGCGGCCGATCGCCTGGGTGACGACAATCGGGCCGGACGGCGTGGTGAACGCGGCACCGTACAGCTTCTTCAACGCCGTCGGCGACGAGCCGCCGCTGGTCGTGCTGGGACTGCTGAAGGCCGCCGGTACCGGCGAGGACAAGGACACCGCGGCCAACGTCCGGGCCACCGGCGAGTTCGTGATCAACCTGGTGCGCGAGGACGACGCGGAGCGGATGAACCTCTCGTGCGTCGACGCGCCGCGCAACGTCAGCGAGATCGACTACGCGCAGATCGCCACGACAGAGGCGATCGAGGTCGCGCCGCCGTTGATCGCGACCGCCCCGGTGAGCTTCGAGTGCCGGCTGGTGCAGGCGCTGGACATCGGCCCGCGGCAGACCGTGGTGATCGGTGAGGTGCTCGTCACGCACGTCGGCGACGAGTTCATCTCCGATCCGGAGCAGCTGCACTTCGACACGCCCAGCATGAGCCTGATCGGGCGCATCCATGGGCCAGGCAACTACGTGCGGTTGACCGACACCTTCACCATGGACCGCGGCGCCTTCGACCCCGACCGGCTCGCCGCGCTGCGCCAGGCCGACGACGCTGAATCGGGACAGCCGGCCGCGATTTCCGACCAGGACGGTGGCCTGGCGCCGACCGCCGGCATCGTCGGCGACGGGGAACCCGCGTCGCAGCCCGGTCAGGCCGGCGGCCGGTAGTGGAGCACATCATGACCCTCGACCACGGCGACGGCGTCCGGCGGATCGTCATCGATCGGCCGGCCAAGCACGGGGCGTTCACGACGGAGATGATGGCCGCCGGTCTGCAAGCGCTCGAAGCCGCGGCCGCGGACGACGGCGTCCGGGTAGTGGTGCTCGAGTCGGTCGGCCGCAGCTTCTGCGCGGGCGCGGACCTGCAGTCCCTCGCCGGCGAGATCCCGGAGGGCGATCCGGGCAGCGTCCTGCTGCGCACGCTCGCGCACTACGACAAGCCGCTGGTCGCCGCGGTGCAGGGCGCGGCGATCGGGATGGGCGCCACCATGCTGCTGCACTGCGACTTCGTCGTCGCGACCGAGCGGGCGTCGCTGTCGATGCCGTTCGTCGACCTGGGCCTGACGCCGGAGGGCGGGTCGACCGTCGTCCTGCCGGACCGCATCGGCTACCCCCGCGCCGCGGCGCTGATGCTGCTCACCGAACGGATGAGCGCCGCCGACGCGGTCGCCTGCGGCCTCTGGTCGCAGATCGTCCCCGAGGTCGAGTTGGCCGATCGTGCCCTGGACATCGCCGGGCGGCTGGCCGCGAAGTCGCCGTCCGTCCTGCAGGCCGCCAAACGGCTGATGCGCGGCGCGTCGTTCACCGAGCGGTTCGACCACGAGACCGCCGTCTTCAACCAGTTCCGCACCGCCAAGACCTCCTCCTGACTGCAGCGACCGCCTCCCCGCGGTCGTCAAAGCACCGCCCGTCCCCACGGTCGTCAAAGCACCGCCGTCCCCACGGTCGTCGAGCGAGCGAGCCCGCTAGGGCGAGCGACGTCGAGACGCCGCAGGCCCGCGGTTCACGCACCACGGGCCTAACTCGTCGGGCGGCCCAGCGTCGGCGACTGGCTGTGGATTCCCGCTATCCAGCGGATCGCGTGATCGAAGCCGATCCGCCAGACTGGGAAGGAGTGTCCCCCGGTGGACGTCGTCTCGAAGCTCACCAGGTCGGTGGGCGGGATGTGCGAGGCGAGCAGGTCGGCCTGGCGGACGTCGCGCTTGTTGTCCTTGGCCGTGATCAGGTAGATCGACACCGGCAGGTGGTGCTGCCCGAGCATCGCGGTGACGTCGTACGCGGCCCCGTCGTGCCGATGCCGGAACAGCGGACCGGTCGTGCTGTCGAGGATCGGACGCACGTAGCCGGACAGGAAGATGATCGAGCCGAACTGGTCGTTGTAGTGCAGACCGACGTCCGCCGCGCCGAAGCCGCCGGTGGAGTATCCGCCGACGACCCAGTTCGCGCGGCCGGTCGCCGCCCGGTAGTGCTGGGCGATGTACTGCGGGACGTCGGATCCCAGGTAGGTCGCGGCCTTGGTGTGTGCCCCGGACGTCGCGTCGACGCACTCGCTGTCCCGGTTGGCGACCGGGTTCTGCGTCGGCATCACCGCGATCACCGGCGGCACCGATCCGTCGGCGATGCGCGCGTTGAGCTCGGCCTGCAGACCCATCGCCTGGGTCCACGACAGGATGCTCCCGGGGTAGCCCGTCAGCAGCTCCAGGACCGGGAAGGTCCGGCTCGGGTCGGCGAAGTACGCCCCGGGAAGGTAGACCTTGGCCGGCAGCTGATAGCCGGTCTGTGCGCCGTGGATGCTGATCGTCGCGACCTGCGAGCCGCTGGCGCTCGCCCGGTCCGCCGTCACCTGGTCCGCGGTGCGCGCCCACGCGCTGCCAGTAACCGCGTCGAGCGGCGGCAGCTCGGCCGCTCGCGTCCGGATCGCACTGACCTGCATGCCCGCGCTGGATCCGGCCATCGCCTGCCAGGTGGTGACCAGGTCGGAGCCGGCATTGATGAGCAGGCCGATCGCGCAGATCGCGGCCGCCTGCGCCGTGATCAGTCCCGTCGTCCGGCCGAGGAACCGCAGCCGCCGCCAGCGCAGCACGAGGAAGACCACGAGCAGCACCGGGATCACGATGCCGATCGTCAGGACCTCCCAGGACGCCGGACCGATGCTCACCACCCGCCCCCGATCTCGCGCCACTGCGCGTAGAACCCCAGCTGCTGGTTGAGCAGCACGAACATCGCGATGCCCAGCAGCACGAACCCGACGGTGACGCCGGCGGTGTGGCGCAGGAACCGCGCCCGGCCGGGGCGGTCCCAGGTGCGGACCGTGACGATGGTCGTCATCAGGCTCGCGACACCGCACAGCACTGCGGTGAAGGTGCTCATTGGCCCGAACACGGCTTGTTCTCCTCACGCTGCTTCCTTGGCTCAGAATCGCGCTCCACGCTGGGAAATCGCTGAGAACGCGGGCCCCTCCCGACGGGGCCCTCGTGGCGCTCGCGGGCGTCCGGGCGGGTGGTGCAGTGGGCCCTCGCCGGGCGTCCGGGCGGGTGGTGCAGTAGGCCCGTCCGGGCGTCCGGGCGGGTGGTGCAGTAGGCCCGTCCGGACGTCCGGGCGGGTGGTGCAGTGGGCCCCTCGGCGGGCGTCCGGGCGGGTGCGCGGCGCGCTCTTGGGGGCGCCTTAGGTTCGGCGCGCACAGTGGAAGTCCCCGACGAGACGAGGACGACGATGCAGGCCAGAACGCGACCCGAGGTGGCGGCACCGGGGCCGGGTGATCCGCCGTGGCGGCTGCCGGGCTGGGTGGCGCTGGTGGTCGGCGTCCTGCTGCTCGCCGCCACGGTGACGATCGGCGAGGTGGTGCGGTCGCAGGGACCGGCCCGCACCGGCGAGCTGGCGTTCGACGTGACCCTCTCGCACCACCGGGACGGCGTCGGGATCGTGCTCGCCGAGACGATCTCGATCGTCCTCGGCCCGATCGTCGGCCCGTTGCTGGTGATCGTGGGATGCATCGTGCTGTGGCGCCGCCATGCCCGGCAGACCGCGGCGCTGCTCGCCGTACTGTCGGCGTCCGGCTGGCTGGTCTCCGGGCTGGTGAAGGTCGCGGTGCACCGCAACCGTCCGCCGACCCGCGTCGTCCACGCACTGCTGCTGGAGAACGCCCCGGACAGCTTTCCGTCCGGCCACACCGCGTTGATCACGGCGGTGTTCGCCGCGATGTTCACGATCGCCTGGATGGTGGGTCGACCGATCGCGCAGCGCGTCGGGGTGGCGCTCGTCGGAGTCGTGGTCGTCGCAGCGGTGGCGACGTCCCGGCTGTACCTCGGCGTGCACTACTTCTACGACGTCCTGGCCGCCCCTCTGGTGGCTGTGGGGGGCGTCCTGGTCGCGGGCTTCGTCGCGCCTCGGCTGATGCTGATGCTCGCCGGTCGCAGCACGCACGCGGCGCGCTGGCTCAGCCTGGACGGGTTCGCAACCCGCCAGCCCTCGCGCTGAGCTCCCTGAGACTCCCTCCCTAGGCGCCGTTTCCGGCTGCAGCGGTGCTGCTCTTCGACCCGTCAGAGGGCGCTATCATCGCCGTATGACGATGCAACCGCTGGAGGACGCCGCAACGCCGCAGCCCGTGGAACGTTCCGCGCTCACGGCCGCGGCGTGCATGTTCCGCAGCCTGGGAGATCCGGCCCGGCTGGCGATCATCCAGCACCTCGCGCTCGGTGAGCACCGGGTGGCCGACCTGACCGCGCACCTGGGACTCGCCCAGTCGACGGTATCGGCGCACCTGGCGTGCCTGAAGGACTGCGGGCTCGTGACGTCCCGTCCGGTGGGCCGCGCCTCGGTGTTCTCCCTCGCGCGCCCCGAGCTGCTGACCCTGTTGTCGGCGGCGGAGACCTTGCTGGCCGCGACCGGCGACGCGGTCGTGCTGTGCCCGGTGTACGGCGAGGAGGCGTCCCGATGAGCGCCTCGGCCATGCCTGCGGCCCTGACCGACGAGCGTCGTCGCCGGCTGGGACGGCGGGCGCAGCTGCTGGCCGGCGCCAGCGTGGCCTACAACGTGGTCGAGGCGATCGTCGCGATCGGCGCCGGGACCGTCGCCGGGTCGGCGGCCCTGGTCGGTTTCGGGCTCGACTCGACCGTCGAGGTCTCCAGCGGGCTGGTCATCCTCTGGCAGTTCCGCCACCCCATGCCGGAGTCCCGCGAGCGGCGTGCGCTGCGGCTGATCGCGCTCTCGTTCTTCGCCCTCGCGGCGTACGTGACCGTCGATTCCTTCCGCACGCTGCTCCGCTCGGGCGAACCGGAGACGTCGATCGTCGGGATCGTCCTCGCTGCGGCGTCCCTGGCGATCATGCCGGCGCTGTCGTGGGCGCAGCGGCGTACCGGCCGGGCTCTGGCCTCCGGCAGCGTCGTCGCCGACTCGAAGCAGACGCTGCTGTGCAGCTACCTGTCCGCGGTGCTGCTAGGCGGGCTGTTGCTCAACGCCGCGTTCGGGTGGCACTGGGCCGACCCGCTGGCCGCGTTGGTCATCGCTGCGGTCGCCGTCCGCGAGGGCATCGAGGCCTGGAAGGGCGACGACTGCTGTGGGTAGCGCCGTCCCCCCTCGCGTGCTCGCGCCGCCACCTAGCCCCGGCCCGGGCCACCGGCCGACCGCACTCGTTCCCGAGCCGCCGCGTCCCCGCTCGTTCCGGAGCCGCCGCGTCCCCGGACGCTCAAGGTGCCTACCTGTGCACGCCAGACGCTGCACAGGTAGGCACCTTGGCGAGGGTCACCGTGGCTAGAGGTACCTGCGCGCGGGCGCCCGGGCGCTAGGCACCTCGCTCATCGCGGATCGCCGCGGCGGCTACCGCGAGCGCCGCACGCAGGACGGCGCTACTTCTTGCCCTCGTAGAGGACGCCGGGGATCTGCACCTGCTGCGGGTCCGGGGTCTTCTTGTCCTTCAGGTAGGCCTCGAGCAGGTCGGCGGTCTTGGTCGCGATGGCCGACCAGTCCTGCTTGATGGTCGCCTTGAACGGGCCCTTCTTGTCGATCTCGGCGATCGCGAAGTCCTGCCCGTCGACGCCGACGACCTGGACGCCGGAGACGTTGGCGGCGTTCAGCGCCTGGGTGGCGCCGAGGGCGGGCTCGTCCCAGCCGGCCCAGATGCCCTGGAAGCCGTTGGGATCGGACGTGATGAGGTCCTGCACCGACTTGCGGGCGTCGTCCACCGGGCCGGGGACGTTCACGTGCTTGGACGCGACGATCTTGATCCCGGCGGCGTCGAAGACCTTCTTCGCGGCCTCGGTGCGGGCCTTCACGCCCGGGTGCGGGTCGTGGGTGAGCATCACGATCGAGCCCTTGCCGCCGAGCAACTTGACGAGCTCCTCGGCGCTCTTCTTGCCGAGGTCGGCGTTGTCGCTGGTCACGTTGGCGACGATGCCGTCGGCCATCGCGGCGTCGATGGCGAACACCGGGACGCCGGCGTCCTTCGCGGCCTTCAGGCCGAGGCTCATCTGGGTCGGGTCGCCGCTGCCGAGGACGATCGCGTCGGGCTTCTGCGCGGCGGCGTCCTGCATCGAGCTGTTGAGCTTGTTGAAGTCGCCGGCGGTGTCGGTGACCGTGACGTCCCAGCCGCGCTTCTTGCCGTCGGCCTGGAACTTGTCGATGACGTCCTTGGTGGCGGCGTTGGCGAGGTACGGCGTGATGACCGCGACCGTGGTGGAGTCGCCGCCGCCCCCCGAGGAGGGCTCGCCGCTGGAGCAGCCGGTGAGCAGCAGCGCGGCGGGTACCAGCGCCGCCACGGCTCGGATGAAGACGCTACGCATGGTCGGGGTCCTTTCGGTCGGCCGCGGTCGCTGTCGACAGGCGGCGGAAGGTCTCGGCAAGAGTGCCATAGAGGTCGTGATGCACCGGCGCGAGGCGTCGATAGTCGGCGCTGCGCGACCCGGGGTCGGCGCGGTGCTCGTCGCGTGCGACCGCGTTGCGTGCAGTCGCGTCATGGGCGATCGAATCGCGCGCGGTCGCGAGAAGCGGTGCCGGGACGGGCTCGCCCAGCGCGCGGTACGCCGCCCGCGCGGCGCTGTGGGTGCCGGAGTCGACGTCCGCGATCGCGACGATCGGGCGGTCGAGGACGTCGGCGAGCACCTGCCGCCACGCCGCGGAGCGGACTCCTCCGCCGACGGCCGGCAGGACGCCGTCACCGACGCCGAGCTCGTCGGCGACGTGCCGGAACGCGAACGCGACACCTTCGAGCGTGGCGAGGTAGAAGTCCTCGGCGGTGGTGTCGGGTCCGGCGCCGACGAACGTGCCGCGGGCGTGCGGGTCGCGGACCGGCGAGCGCTCGCCGGCGAGCCCGGGCAGACAAAGCAGCCCGGAGGTGCGGTGGGTGGGCAGCTGCGCCTCGAGGTCGGCGAAGCTGCGCCCGGGTAGGAAGGTGCGGCGCGCCCAGTCGACCGCGGAGCCGGCGTGCAGGACGGCGGCGATCGCCAGCTCCGAGCCGCCGGGCATCGCGAGGCGGTGCATCGAGGGATGCGCGGTCCCGCGTGGACCGGGCTCGGAGATCTTCGCCAGCCAGCCGGTGGTGCCGAGGTAGAGGTACGCCGCTCCGGGCTCGTCACCGACGAGCCCGTCGGTCGCCGCGCCGGCGTCCCCCGCCGCGCAGACGAGCGCGATGCCGGCCGGCAAGCCGAGCTCCCGCGCCGCGGCCGCCGACAGCTCGGCGTGTACGGCGGGCTGGCGGAGCGCCATGCGCTTGCCGCGCGCCGTGGGGTCCTCGTGCGCCGCGGGGAGTAGGCCAGCCGCGTCGACGAGCGTGGGCAGCAGGGCGCGGTCGATGCTGGCAGCGTCGAGGACGTCTTCGTTCCAGTCGCGGGCGGCGAGGTCGAGCAGCCCGGTGGCCGAGGCGGTGGTGACGTCGCACAGCGCGGGCGCGCCGCAGCGCTTCAGCAGGTAGCCGGCCGGTCCGAACACGACCCCGGTGGCACGTGCCAGGGTTGCGGGCTCGTGGCGGCCCAGCCACAGCATCTTGGCGGCGACGTTGGACTGGTCCTGCACAGTGCCGGCGCGGTCGTCCCACCCCTGCAGCGCGGCGGCGAGCTCGGCGTGCTCGGCGCCCGCGCGCAGGTCGCTGTAGAGCAGCGCGTCGCGGACCGGCGTGACGCCGTCCAGGACGATCAGGTCCTGCATCTGCCCGGTGACCGACAGCGCCCGCACCTGCCCGACCGCGGCGCCGCACTGCGCAATGGCTGTGGCGCTGGCGGTCCACCAGTCGAGCGGGGACTGCTCGACTCCCCCGCCGCCCACCCGGTGGGTCGGGTACTCGGCGGTGCCGGAGGCGCGCACGGCGCCGTCCGGATCGATGACGGCAGCCTTGACGGCGCTGGTGCCGACGTCCAGGCAGAGGACGCTCATGCGGCACCCCTCGCCCGATCGGCCAGATCCTCCGGAAGCGGGTTCGCCGCACCCGGGCGGGCCAGGTGCTCCGGAAAACGACGAGATTGTGAGCCACTGGGCGTTCGGGGTGACCAGAGCCGCGGAATCGCGACGTTTTCCGGCGAGTTCGTGCGGTTCCCCCGCCAGATCGTGCGGTTCTCGGGCGAGCTCGTGCGGTTCTCCCGGCAGATCGTGCGGTTCTCCCGCCAGATCGTGGGGTGCCCCGGCCAGAGCGCGGGGCTTTCCGGGGCGGTCGTCCTCATCGGCGCTGCTTTCCGATCCGGCTGATCGCGACCGCGACGATGATGATCGCGCCGGTGAGCACCTGCTGGACGTAGTCGTTGACATGCAGCAGGTTGAGGCCGTTCTGCATGACGCCGAGGATCCCGATGCCGACCAGGGTGCCCAGCAGGTTGGCCTGCCCGGTGCGGATCATCGTCATGCCGAGGAACACCGCGGCGATCGAGGTGAGCATCATCGGGTCGCCGGCGTTCGGGTGCGCCGAGGCGAGCCGCGCGGTGAGCACGATGCCGGCCACGGTGGCGCCGAAGGAGCACAGCACGAAGGCGTAGATCCGCGAGCGGCGGACGGCGATGCCCGACAGCCGCGCCGCCTCGGCGTTTCCGCCGAGGGCGTACCAGCGGCGCCCGGCGGTGGTGCGGGTGGTCAGGAACCAGACGATGGCGGCGACCCCGAGCGCGATGAGCGCCGGGATGGCGATCGCGCCCACCTTGTTCTGGCCCATCGCGACGAACGACTCAGGGAGCCCGAAGATGGTGGTTCCCTTGCTGATCAGCAGGGCGAGCCCGGTGAAGGCCGTCATGGTGGCGAGGGTGGCGATAAACGCCGACAGGCCGACGTACGCGACGAGGACGCCGTTGATGAGCCCGGCGAGCAGTCCGACGGCGAGCGCGATCCCGATCGCAGTCAGAACAGGCATCCCGCCCTTGATGAGCGAGGCGGTGATCACGCCGCTGAGGCTGGCGAGCGCGCCGACGGACAGGTCGAAGTCGCCGACGATCATCACCACGGTCTGCAGGCTCGCGACGATGGCGAGGACGGCGACCTGCTCGAGGATGTTGAAGAAGTTGCCGGTCTTCAGGAACTGCTCGGGGCGCAGCACGCTGAAGGCGACCAGCAGCGCGACGAAGCCCAGCAGGGTTCCCGAGGCACGTAGCCGGGCCATCGCGGCGGCGCGGCGCATGGCGTACGTCGACTGCTTCGGCTCGTCCTGCGGCCCGTTGACCAAAGTGCCGTCGGGCTGCGTGTCGTTGTCGGTGGGGGTGGAGGTCACTGCTGGTGTCTCCCGTAGCAGTAGTTGAGGATCTCGTCTTCGGTGGCGCCGTCCGCGGGGACCTGCGCGACGAGGTGGCCTTCGTGCAGGACGGCGATCCGGTCGCTGAGCCCGATGAGCTCGGGGATCTCCGAGGAGACCACGACGATCGCGACGCCGTCGGCGGCGAGCCGGCGGATCAGCGCGTAGATCTCCGCCTTGGTGCCGATGTCGATGCCGCGGGTGGGCTCGTCGAGCAGCAGGACCGCCGGCTTCTGGGCGAGATACTTCGCGAGCACGACCTTCTGCTGGTTGCCGCCGGAGAGCTGCTCGACCGGCTGGGCGATGGACGTCGACTTGACCTGCAGCGCGGTGGACTGGGTAGTGGCGAGGTCGCGCTCGCGGCGTCCGGCGACCACACCGGCCGTGCTGACCGCAGCCAGGTTGGCGATGCTGATGTTCTCGCGGATGGTGTGGCCGGCGACGAGGCCCTGGGTGCGCCGCTCCTCGGGGACGAGCGCGATGCCGGCGCGTATCGCCCGCGGGACCGAGCCGGGCTTGAGCGGCCGGCCGTCGACGGTGATGGTGCCGTGCCGCGGTCGTTGGGCGCCGGCGACGGTACGCAGGAGCTCGCTGCGTCCGGCGCCGGCGAGCCCGGCGATGCCGAGCACCTCGCCGGCGCGCGCCTCGAGGGTGACGTCGCGCAGCCGGAAGCCGGTGAGGCCGTCGATGCGCAGCACCGGCGCGCCGGGTTGCGACGTCCGGTCGGGATAGAGGGAGTCCTGGCTGCGGCCGATCATCGCCGAGACAACCGTGTCGGGGGTCCAGTCGGTCATCGGCCGGGTCGCGACGACGCGGCCGTTGCGCATCACGGTGGCGGTGTCGCAGAGCGCGAAGACCTCTTCGAGGCGGTGCGAGACGTAGAGGATCGCGACCTGCTGCTCGCGTAGCTGGCGCAGGACGGTGAACAGCTGCTGCGCCTCGGCGTCGGTGAGCGCGGCGGTCGGCTCGTCGAGGATCAGGTAGCGGGCGTCCTGGGCGAGGGCCCGAGCGACGGCGACCATGGTCTGCTGCACCGGCGACAGCTCGCCGACCGGGGTGCGCATCGGGACGGTCTGGTTCAGCCGGGCGAGCTGCTCGGCGGCGTACGCACGCTGCTTCGCGGCGGAGACGATCCCGGCGCGGATGCCGACCCGCTGGCCGAGGGCGATGTTGTCGGCCGCATTCATCGTCGGGACCAGGCTGAGCTCTTGCGGGAGCGCGACGATGCCGAGCTGCTGTGCCTGGTGGACCGACCGCGGCGCGGGCTGCTCTGCCTGGTCGGGGCCGGTGGTGAGGTGGCCGGCGTCCCCGTGGACCAAACCGGACAGCATCTTGATCAGGGTGGACTTGCCGGCCCCGTTCTCGCCGAGGAGAGCGTGGATCTCGCCGGGACGCAGGTCGAGGTGGACGTCGTCGACGACGATCGTGCCGTCGTACGCCTTGGTGAGTCCCCGGACGCCCAGGGGCGCGCTCAGCGGGGACGTCGGCACGGCGGTTCCTTGCGGGGGCTCGAGAGGATGCGGCCCGGGGCCGACCTGGCAACACCTGATCTTAATTGGTGCCCCGGCGGCTCTCGGCGGCGCGGCCCTCAGCCCGGCCGGTCGGCGCCGCGGTCCCGGCGGCTCTCGGCCCGGCCGGTCGGAGCGCCGACCCTCGGCGCGCGGCCGCCGTCGTCGGCCCGGCCGGTCGCGGCTCCTACGGCGACGGGATCACGCGGCGCTGCATCAGCACCCGCAGCCAGTGGCGTACCGACTCCTCGGTATCCATCGTGTCGGTGAAGCCGGCCTGCTTGACCTTGATCGTGCTCACCAGCCGCGGCGCGGGCTGCTCGCGCAGGCCGTACCCGAAGTTGCGGTCGGCGAAGTGGTGCGACTCCCCCAGCACCTCGGCGATCTCCAGCGGGCGCAGCCCGTGCCGCGCGACGATGCGCTGCCACGTCTCGCCTGGGGCCGGCAGGAAGTCCGCGAGGCTGACCGGGTGATCGGGCGCGATGTCCACGCCGAGGGTGTCGGCGACCGCCGGCCACAGGTCGCGCCAGCTGAACACCTCCCCGTTGCTGAGGTTGAAGTACTCGAAGCGGGCCTGGGAGGCGTCGGCGGCCCAGAAAGCGGCGCCGGCGACCAGCCGGACGTCGACGGCCTGCTGCACGTAGCCGACGTGCCCCGGATAGCCGAACGGCGCGCCGGTCTCACGGCAGATCGCGGCGTACGCGCCGATGACCGGGATGACGTTCATCGCGACGCCGTAGTTGGGGCCCAGCACCGACACCGGCCGCAGGATGGTCCACGCGAAGCCGCGCCGATCGGCGAGCTCGCGCAGGTAGTCCTCCTGCAGCCAGTAGAAGTTGGCGTGATCATCGCGCGGGAAGCGCTCGCGCGCCGGGACCGGCATCGGGTGCAGGTGCCCGCCGTACGCCTTGGTGCCCTGCAGCAGCGTGACGTGCTCGAGCGCGGCGACATCGCTGAGCGGGCCGACGAGGTTGCGCAGCATCGCGAGGTTGACCTGCATCTGGTCCGGGTCCTGCCAGCCGGCGATCAGCCCGGGCTTCTCGCTGACCGCGGCGTACACGACGTGCGTGACGCCTGCGAGGTCGCGGACGGCGTTCCGGCAGTCCTGCGGGTCCTGCAGGTTCAGCGGCAGGTGTGTGAACGGCCGGTCGCTGGTCACCTCGGGACGGCGACGGGAGACGGCGACGACATCCCAGCCGCGGTCGAGGAACGCGTCGACGCAGGCGGTGCCGACCAGGCCGCTGGCCCCGGCGATGAGCACTGTCTTGGGCATCCGGGAGGTCTCCTTCGCAGTCGTCACAGCAAAGGCGATCATCCCGCATGCCGGCCTCCAGGGACACCCGATACGCCGCCCAAGCCGCAGGCGCGGCCGTCGGTCGGCGCGCCCCCGGCAGCCCGCGACGCCGGTAGCCCCGCTCGCCGTCGACGGCCGTCCGGACCTGCGCCGGACGAGCGGACGGCGGCGGGGACGCCGGCGCGGTCACGCGACGGGCACTCCCTTGGCGAGCGCCTGCACGTCCGCGGTGGTCAGCGGCTGTCCCCCGATCCCCCAGTCGCCGCTGGCGACCTCCTCCACGACGCACCAGGTGACCTGGCGCATGTTGTCGCCCTCGATCTGCACCATGGTGTCGGTGAGCTTGCGGACGATGTCCTGCTTCTGCTCGAGCGTGAACACACCCTCGATGACCTTGACGTTGATGAATGGCATGGCGTCCTCCCGGTGGCTGGATGCTCCTGACGCGGAGCACTTCTCACGCTAGGGACGCCGAGGCGCCGTCGCTTCCGTGCTGCCCGCCAACCTGCAACCGGCCGGCGTCTCCGCGATGGCGGGTACTACCCAACGCTGAAGCCATGCCGTGTCAGGTCAGCGACGACCGACGCTCCAGGTCGGGCAGCTGGGCGGCCGCGGCGGCGCGCGCGGACTTCCCGGTCAGCGCGAGCTTGGCGTAGATGTTCGACAGGTGCCGCTCGACCGTCCGCGGGCTCAACGACAGCTCGGTGCCGATCTCGACGTTGTTGCGACCGCGCGCGACGAGGCGCAGCAGCTCGAGCTCGCGGCCGGTGAGGACGGCGGCCGGTCCGCTCGGCGCGCCGCCCCCGACGAAGGCGGTCACCTCGGTGAGGAACTGCGGCCACGCGGGCTCGTCGGCGAGCAAGATGTGGTTCGCGCTGTGCAGCGGGACGAATCGCGCACCGGGGATGAGCCCGGCCAGCAGGCGGCCTGCTCGAAGGGCACGGCCCGGTCCGCGTCGGCGTGCAGGACGAGGGTCCGGCAGGTGACCGCCTCCGCCGCGGCGCTGACGTCGAGGGCGGCCCGCGCACGGGAGCTGGCAAGTGCGGCCTCCGGCGACATGGACCGCTGCTGCAGCTCGTCGAACCAGCGCAGCTGGGCCTCCGATGCGCCGGGGATGAAGGTCGAGGTGAAGACCCGGCGGTAGACCGAGTCGGCGCGGCCCCACCCGACCGCGATCAGCTGCTCGCGCAGCGCGTTCCGCACGCTGCTCCTCGGTGACGGCCCGCGCGGTGGCGCCGCGGGCGTAGGCGCCGTAGAGGACCAGGTTCTCGACCCGCTCGGAATGCGTGCGGGCGTAGTCGACGGCGACGGCCCCGCCCTGCGACATGCCGAGCAACGTGAAGGTGCCCAGTTGGGCGGCGTCCACGACGGCCTCGAGATCGGCGCGCCACGCATCGAGGGAGTACTCGGCGGGGTCGCGGTCGGACAGCCCGCTGCCGCGGTCGTCGTACCGCACGACGGTGAACCGGTCGCCGAGCTCGCTGAGCCAGTGCCGCCACAGCGGGCTGGACCAGTCGTAGTCCAGGTGCGTGAGCCAGGTGCCGACGCGCACCAGCGCCGGGCCGCTGCCGTGCCGCGACCACGCGATATGAGTGCCGTCAGCGGACGTCGTAAAGGACGCCTCCATCCTCATCGATCGAGTATCGCAGCAGAAGCTGCCCAGGCCCGACGTCCGACGTTCCACGTGCTACGCCGACGCACCACGACGGGCCGCGTCACCGCGGTGTCAGGCGGATGACCGGCAGCTCCCGGTCGGTCTTCTTCTGGAAGCCGGCGAACCAGGGCGCCTTCTTGGTGAACCGGCGCCACGCCTCGGCCCGCTCAGCACCGTGCAGCTGCACCGCGGTCACGGCGATAACGCGGCCGTTGACGTCGATGCGTACCTGGTCCGGGTGGGCCGCCATGTTGTGGTACCAGGCCGGGTTGGTCGCCGTACCGCCGGCCGAGGCCACGACCAGCCACCCCTTGTCCGCGTCACGGACCCCGTAGACCACGTGCGCGCGTTCGATCCCGCTTCGACGCCCGATCGTGGTCAGGACGATCGGACGAAAGCCGATCACGCTGACCACCCGCCGAACGGTCCGCTTCATCAGCTGCCGGTCCATCCACGCGTTGACCCGATCCGCGACCGGCCCGGCGGACGCGGTCACACCACGTGTTCCGGCTCTGGTGTCGAACCCGGGAGGCACGGCTATCACCTCTTCCCTACCTGAGAACCACGCTCCCGCGCGCAGGTAGGCGTGGGCCAGAGGCCAACGTCCTCCACTCCGAGGACCAGAACGCGGCCGGACGCCGACGCGCCACGCGGCAGCCCGTGCCGCAAAGGAGCGCCTCTACGAGGACCGCTGCAGGCGAAGCCCGCGAGCTAGGCCTGAGCGTGGCCGGTACGGCGTGACCACAGCAGGACCGGGACCAGCAGCAGCGCGAGAAAGCCGCCGGCGATCGACAGGCCGCTGTAGGACGTCGCGGACATGACCATGCCGGACGCCGCGCCGCCGCCGGCTCCGGCGAGCGCGATCAGCACGTCGATGGTGCCCTGGATCTTGGGCCGGTTCTCCGGGACGGTCGCGTCGACGACCAGCGCGGTGCCGGATATCAGCCCGAAGTTCCAACCGAGACCCAGCAGCGCGAGCGCGAGGATCAGTAGCCCGAGCGAGTCCCCCGGCGCGAGCGCGGCGACGACGCCGGCCAGCAGTAGCGTGATTCCCGAGGCGACGGCCATCGGCGTCCGGCCGATCTTGTCGACCAGGACGCCGGTGACCAACGACGGCAGGTACATCGAGCCGATGTGCACGCCGATCACGATGCCGACGTCGGCGAGGCCGTGGTGGTTCGCGCGCATGTGCACCGGCGTCATCGTCATGATCGCGACCATGGCGATCTGCGACAGGATCATCACCGTCGCGCCGACGTACGCGCCGACTCCCGGCTTGGGAATGACCACGGGCTCGTCGGTCGGCGGCAGCGACGCCTTCGCGTGCTCCTGCAGCCGGCGGGCGAGGAGGAACGGGTCCGGGCGCAGCAGGGTGACCAGCACGGTGCCGGCGGCGAGGTACGCGACGGCAGCCAGCAGGAACGGGCCGGCGAGCGCGGGGATCCCGAGCCGCACCGCCAGGCTGCCCATCGGCTCGATCAGGTTGGGGCCGGCGACCGCGCCGAGGGTCGTCGAGACCATCGCGATGCTGACCGCGGTGCCGCGCCGGGCCGGCGCGGCGAGGTCGGTGCCGGCGTACCGCGCCTGCAGGTTGGTGGCGGTGCCGGCGCCGTAGACGAACAGCGAGAGGAACAGCAGCGGGATGCTGGCGGTGACGGCCGCGACGATGACGCCTATGGCGCCGAGCCCGCCGGCGCCGAACCCGGCACCGAGCCCGAGCCGGCGGCCGGAGCGCTGGGTGAGCCGGCCGACCAGGAACGCGGTGAGCGCGGAGCCGAGGGTGAACAGCCCGGTCGGCAGGCCGGCGAGGCCCTCGGTGCCGAGCATCTGCTCGGCGAGCAGCGCGCCGACCGAGATGCCGGCCGCCAGGCCCGCGCCGCCGAGCACCTGGCTGAGCATGACCACGCGCAGCGTGCGCCTCTGGACGCGCTCGGGGTCGACGTGGACGCCGTCGATCGTCGCCGGCGAGAGTCCTTCGAGCGCTGCCACGGTGTCGGTGTCCTCCATTGGTGCGCCGCGTGTGCAGCGGCGTCGTCCCCCATCATCGCCGATGCGCGACCGGGCTCGGACGTGCAGGTGCGCTCACCCGCACCGGAGCACGACGCAGCTGCGCACCCTCGGCATGAACCGAACGCCGCGGCGGGTCAGGACTCCTGCAGCAACGCCGCGACGTCGCGGCGCAGTACCTTGCCCATCGGGTTCGTCGGGAGGGTCTCGAGGACGAACACGCGGCGCGGGACCTTATACGGGGTCAGCTCTCCGCGGACGTGCGTCCGCAGCGCGTCGGTGTCGACCTGTGCGCCCTCGGCGGCCACCACGGCAGCGACGACCTCCTCGGCTCCGTCGGCGCTGCGGATCCCGACCACCGCGGCATCCGCCACGGAGGGGTCCCGGCGCAGGACGTCCTCGACCTCGGACGGGTAGACGTTGAATCCACCGGTGACGATGATTTCCTTGATCCGGTCGACGATCGTGATGAAGCCGTCGGCAGCCATGGTGACGATGTCACCGGTGCGGAACCAGCCGTCGTGGAAGGCGGCCGCGGTCTCCTCGGGCATGTCTCGGTAGCCGTCGAAGAGCTGGGGCCCGCGGACCAGCAGCTCGCCACGCTCGCCGAGCGGGACGTCGCGGTCCGCATCGTCGGGGTCGACGAGGGGGACGTCGGTGTCGGGGAACGGGACGCCGATCGAGCCGGGTCGGCGAGTCGTCGCCATGGGGTTGCCGATGACGACCGGGGAGGTCTCGGTCAGGCCGTACCCCTCCACCAGCAGACCGCCGGTCGCAGCCTCCCAGCGCTCGACGAGTGGCGCATGGACGGGCATCGCGCCGGACAGCGACCACTTGATCCCGCGGATAGAGACGCCCCGCTTGTCCGCCTCGTCGACGATCTTCGCGTACAGCGGCGGGACCGCCGGCAGGAACGACGGAACCTCGCGCTTGATCGCGTCCATGACCACGTCGATCTCCGGCTTGGGCAGCAGCACCAGCTTGGCGCCGAGGGACAGGCCCAGCAGCACGCTGACCGTCACGCCGTACGCGTGGAACAGCGGGAGCGCGACCATGACGGTTTCCCGGCCGGGCACCATTCCTGGGACCCACGCCTGCCCCTGCAGCACGTTGGCCACCAGGTTGCGGTGCCGCAGCGGGACGCCTTTCGGCTGGCCGGTGGTCCCGGAGGTGTAGAGCAGCAACGCGACGCCCTCGGCGAACGGGCGCGGGTACGCATCGTCGAGCGGGTCGCTGGCCAGCAGGGTCTTCCAGGGCAGCGCGTTCGGGGCCGGCGCGTGCAGCTTGTCCCGGGCCGCCCGCGCCTTGGCGAGGGGCAGCCGCAGCGCCAGACGCTTGGCGAGCGGAAGCTCGGTCGTGAGATCGACCGCGACGACGTGCTCGAGCGCGGTGTCGGACCGCAGGGATTCGATGACCGGGACGACCTTGTCCCAGACGATCGCGACGCGGGCCGCGTGGTTCACGAAGGGCGCTCGCAGCTCGCCGGCGGTGTAGAGCGGGTTGTGCTCGACGACCATGGCTCCCAGGCGCAGGACGGCGAGGAAGGCGATCACGTTCTGCGGACAGTTGGGCATCACCAGCGCGACGTTGTCGCCGGCCTTGACGCCCAGCGCGCGCAGTCCTTCGGCGACCCGACGCACCGCGTCAGCCGTCTCGGCGTACGTCCTCGACCGGCCCAGGAAGTCCAGCGCCGGTCGTCCAGGGTGCTCGCGGACAGCTGACTCAACCAAATCGATCACCGTTGTGTCGCCATATTCCAGCGAAAGCGGGACGCCGGGAGCGTAGGACGCTGCCCACACGGGGACCTGAGCTGACATCGACAGGCCTTTCCGGCACAGGACAGATGGAGGATGACGACGGTTCAAAACTACCTCGGGTCGAGGGCGTCGCTTCCGCCGAGCAGTGCAGAGCTTCCCACGGTGCCGGCCCGCTGCGCTGCCTGCGCGCGTACGGCGGAGCTCGGACCCGGGCAGCGTCAGCGGACGCGTGCTGAGCGCGGTGGCCGAAGGCCGCTCTCCTTGAGCTCGAGCTCGCCGAGGGCCCGGATGATCTCCGGATCCTTGGCGCGCCAGCGACCGGCCGGGTCGTCGTCGATCCGGGCGAGGACGTGCATCGGCTGGGTGGCCAGGGCGCGCAGCGCGAACAGGTCGAGGTCGGCGTTGGAGTCGATGAACCGCTGGCCGGCGCTCGCCCGGCGGGCGAAGCGGTAGCGGCGCGGGAGGTAGTACGCCGCCCAGATAACGATCGGGATGGCGGCGATCAGCAGGCCCAGCCAGAACGCGAGGGTCGCAACGGCGTCCGCGGTGTTGCGGCCGGCGTCCGCGATGCCGTCGGCCGCGTCGCGGGCGGCGTTGAACGGCGTGGCGACCTCGTCACCGACGACCGGCACGCCCTCGAGCTTGTCGCCGGCGTCATTGAGCGCCTTGCTCAGCCCGGTGGCCGAGGCGTCGATCTGCTGGCCCGGGGTCGTCAGCGACATGGTCGCGTCGTGCACGACGTTGCCGAGCCAGATCCACAGCACGACCCACCCCACGAGGAGCAGGTCACCGGCGATCTGGCGGGTACGGCGGACCGGGGTGGCGGCATACAGTCTCATGCCCCCATCGTGCCTGGAGTGCGCCCGGTGGCGTGGCCACTCGTGCAGCCCGGGTTCATAGAGTGGGCGCATGGACGACGAGCTTCAGCAGCAGCGCACGACGTTGCTCGAGCTGCGCGTGGACGCGGCGGAGCGGCTCGCCACGACGTCCCGGATGCTCCAGTCGCTGCTCGCCGACCGGGCGGGCGCCAACGACGACGACGAGCACGACCCGGACGGCGCGACACTGTCGTCGGAGTGGTCGCGGCTCACCGGGCTCGAAGAGGCGGCCGCGGCAAAGCTCGCGCAGGTCGACGACGCGCTGGCGCGGCTGGACGCCGGCACCTACGGCATCTGCGTCAGCTGCGGGCAACCGATTCCGGCGGCGCGCCTGGAGGCGCGTCCGTTCGCCGAGCGCTGCGTGCGGTGCGCGGAGAAGTTCGTCGGCTGACGAGCGGCCTACCCCTGGCCGTCCTTGGCCTTGTCGCGCAGCTCGTTCTTGCGGATCTTGCCGATCGACGTCCGGGGAAACTCGTCGACGAAGTGCACCTCGTGCGGCACCTTGAACCGGGCCAGGCTGTCGAGGCAGTGCGCGCGGAGCTCCTCGGCGTCCACGGACTGCCCCGGCACCACCTGCACGAAGGCGACGATGCGCTCGTCCCTCCAAGTGTCGGGCACGCCGACGACGGCCGCGTCCGAGACGGCCTGGTGCGTCGTCAGCACCCGCTCGACCTCGGCGGAGGCGACGTTCTCGGCCTTGACCTTTATGACGTCCTTAGTGCGGTCCAGGAAGTAGAAGTAGCCGAGCTCGTCCATCATCATCGTGTCGCCCGTGCAGAACCGGCCGTCACGGTTGGTCGCGGCGGTGATGTCCGGGTCGCGGTAGTACTCCTCGAGCCGCGGGCTGCCGATGTAGCGGGCCTCCCCCGGCTGGCCGGCCGGCACCTCGCGGTCCTCCGCGTCGAAAACCGCGATGTCGATGCCGGTCTGCGGCAGGCCGATCGACCGCGGGTTGCGCGGTAGGTAGGGCGGGCAGCGGGTGCCGATCGTGGCGTCCTCGGTCATGCCCCACAGGTTGATCAGCGGTACGGCGTAGCGCCGTTCGAACTCGTCGATCTCCGCGTCGGCGAGCGCCATGCCGAACAGCATCATCCGCAGCGAATGCCGCGCGTCGCGGGACTGCTCCGGCAGCTGCATGAGCTGGCGGATCGGGTTGGCGACGAGGCTGCCGACGGTGATGCCGTAGGTGCGGACCTGCGCCCAGTACCGGGTGGCGTCGAACGCCTCGGCGAGGACGAGGGTGCTGCCGGTGACCACCGCGCACAGCAGCGACAGGCTCATGGCGTTGATGTGGAAGAGCGGCAGCACGCAGAGGCTGCGGTCGTCCGGGCGGAGCCGTTGGTGCTGCGCGTTGACCTCGCCGGAGAGCACGAGCGCCTGATGGCTGAGCACGACGCCCTTGGGGCGAGCCGTCGTCCCGGAGGAGTACATCAGCACGGCCGGGTCGCTCGCCGCGACGTCGACCGCCGGCGGCTCATCGTCCCTCATGTATGTGGCTAGATCGTCGGTGCAGATGACTTCCGGCGTCTTGCCGCTGGACAGCTTCGCGGCTTGGGTGGCAACCTCCAGCCGGCCGGGATCGCAGATGATCGATGCGACCTCCGCATGCTCGAGCACGTACTGCAGCTCGTCGATGGCGTACGAGGCGATTGTGGGTGTCGCGATCGCGCCGAGCCGCGCGATCGCGAACAGCCCCACGACGAACTCGGGCCGGTTCACCATGTGCAGGACGACGTGGTCGCCCTTACCGACGCCGCTGCGCGCGAGCCCCGCAGCCAGCCGGCCGGCTCGCTCGTGCAGGTCACCGTACGACAGCTCGGTCCAGCGGCCGTCGGTTGATTCGAAAATCAGCGCGATGCGGTCGGCATCCACCTCGGCGCGATGCGCGAGGACATGGTTCAAGGTCAGGTTGCCGGTGGCCAGCATGCGCGTGATCCTTTCGCAGAGTCCCGTTGCGCGCCAAGTTACCCAAGCCACATCCCGATGGCGAGCGGCGAACGATGTTAGCCATACGAGTCGCCGCATGATTTCGGCAGCGTCGCGAGGCGTCGCCAACCGCTCGGAGGTCGCGCCCGAACGCAGACGCCCAAGATCGGCAACGACACCTCATCCTCACCGCCGACCTACCGGGAGACGTGGGGCCGTTCCGGTTAGAGTGACCGAGTCAACGCGGATCGACGAGCTTCCAGTTACGGACACGCTCCCCCGCACGCTTATGTCGTGCTGCCCGGGAGTTTGTTGTGTCGTCGCTGCTGCGCTGTTCCGCAGGCAGTTTCTCCGCACTCGAACTGAACCTCGAGGCACGTCTTGCAGAGCAGATGAAGCACTCCACCGGGCGGTATCCGTCGCCTGGCGAGCGGCGATCCTGGGCTCGCAGCCTGCCGGTTCTCGCATCCGACCTGTGCGATGCGGGACTCGCTGAGGTGGAGATGCTTGTCGAGTTTCAGCTGCCACTCACGAGCAAACGCGCCGACGTGGTCCTGGCGGGGCTCGACCACAGCGGCAACCCTGCCTACATTGTGATCGAGCTTAAGCAATGGTCGGAGGCGGAGCGCTTTGAGGACAGCGAAGAACTAGTACTGGTGGGCGGATATGGAAGTCGGCCGGTCACCCATCCCACGCGCCAGGTTAGCAACTACGTCGAGTACCTCAGCGACTTCACCGCGACGCTGGCGGGCAAGGCCGACGCCGTTCGAGGGATTGCCTACCTCCATAACGCAACCGACAACGGCGTGAGTGATCTGCTCGAGGTAGCTCAGGCACCGGAAGGGCGATTGTTTACGGGGCAGCGCCGCGCGCTGCTACGTGAGTACCTGCAGCAGGTCTTTTCGTCCGCGAGTGGTGCGAGGGCCGCTGACCAGCTCTTGGCAAGCGCGATTCGACCATCCCGCCAGCTGATGGCAGTCGCAGCCGACGAAGTGCAGAGACGTGAGATGTTCACGCTGCTTGACGAGCAGAGGGACGCGTACAACTACGTGCTGCACCATGTCAAGAAGGCGTCGCATCTGAACACGAAGACGGCCGTGATCATCTCGGGTGGGCCTGGCAGTGGCAAGAGCGTCATTGCCCTTTCGCTCATGGGTGAACTGAGCCGGCAGGGACGGACGGTCATCCATGCGACCGGCTCCCAGTCCTTCACCAAGACTCTGCGCAAGGTCGCCGCAGCGCGAAACCCGCGTGTGCGAAAGACCTTCCTCTACTTCAACTCATTCATGTCGATGGAGCCGAACTCGCTCGACTGCGTGATCCTCGATGAGGCGCACCGAATCCGCGAAACATCGGTAAATAGATATACGCGCGCGGAATTGCGGACGGAACGCCCGCAGATCGACGAACTGTTGTCCGTCTCGCGCACCCCTGTCTTCCTTTTGGACCAGTTTCAAGTTGTGCGTCCGGGCGAGATGGGCACGATCGCCGAGATCCGGACGGCTGCGGCAGCCCAAGGCATCGATGTCATGCAAATCGACCTCGACGATCAATTCCGATGTGGTGGTTCCTTGGAGTACGTCCGTTGGGTCGAGGGGATCTTGGGGCTGGGCGGGGCGCCTATGCACGCCTGGCCAGGTGATGAGCACTTCGCCGTCGAGGTGATGGAAAGCCCCGAGGAACTGGAGGCGTGGCTCGCTGCGAAAAACTCCGCCGGCTACGGGGCTCGTATGAGCGCGGGCTACTGCTGGAGGTGGAGCGATCCCCGTCCCGACGGCTCACTAGTGCCGGATGTGCAGATCGGCTCGTGGTCGAGACCATGGAACTTGAAGGGCGACCGCTCGATCGGGGGCGTACCTCCTGCGCCGCTGTGGGCGACGGACGCGGCCGGCTTCGGTCAGGTCGGCTGCATCTACACCGCGCAGGGGTTCGAGTACGACTTCGCCGGTGTAATCATCGGCCCTGACCTCGTATGGCGTGACAACTCGTGGCAAATCGTGCGCGCCGCCAACAAGGACCCTGCGTTGCGGAGCCTGACCCAAGTCTCCGATGAGCAATTCGACCGACTCGTCAAGAACGTCTACAAGGTTCTCTTGACGCGCGGCATGCAGGGCGTCGGAATCTACTCACCTGATCGCGAGACGCTCGACCATATCGCCGGCCTCATTTAGCCGGACTTCTACTCCGTGCCCGGTCAAGGGTTACCTGCGATCACAAGCCGGAGGTACAAGTCGGCGACGACGTATCGGGTGAGCTTCATGCGATACGTTCGAGCGGAAGCAGCTAGATCGCGCGCCCTACAGCGCCCCATGTTGATCAACGTGGGCCGCATCGATCTCGACTTGCGGGAATCGACGCACGTCGTCTCTCAACGCAGCACGAAAGGCATTCCAGATGAAGATCGACGGGAACGTCGGCGGACCGGTCAACAGCGACGCGGTCGTCAGCCTCACCGACATCGCTGCGCAGGCCCAGGCTGCGGAGGAAGTCGGGTACGACGGGGTCTGGACCGCCGAGACCAGTCACGACCCGTTCCTCCCACTGATGGTCGCCGCGGAACGTTCCTCCAAGCTCACGCTCGGCACCTCCATCGCGGTGGCCTTCGCGCGCAACCCGATGACGGTGGCGACCACCGCCAACGACCTGCACGCCTACAGCGAGGGCCGCTTCATCCTCGGCCTCGGCACCCAGATCAAGGCGCACATCGAGCGCCGCTTCAGCATGCCGTGGTCCGAGCCGGTCAAGCGGATGCGCGAGTTCATCGGGGCGCTGCACGCGATCTGGACGTCCTGGGAGACCGGCGACCCGCTGCGCTTCCACGGCGACTTCTACCGGCATACCCTGATGACCCCGATGTTCTCCCCCGGCGTGAACCCGTGGGGGCGCCCCGCGGTCATGCTCGCCGCCGTCGGACCGAAGATGACGGCGGTCGCCGCCGAGGCCGCCGACGGGCTGCTCGCGCACGGGTTCACCACCGAGCTCTACATGCGCGAGGTGACCATCCCGCAGGTCGAGGCCGGGCTGCGGACGTCGGGCCGCACCCGCGAGCAGTACACCGTCAGCTACCCGGGGCTGATCGCGACCGGCACCGACGAGAGGTCCTTCGAGGCCGCCTGCCGCGGCGTCCGCGGGCAGATCTCCTTCTACGGCTCCACCCCGGCGTACCGGGGCGTCCTCGACATGCACGGCTGGGGCGACCTGCACGAGGAGCTGCACGCGCTCTCGCTGCGCGGCGAGTGGCAGACCATGGCCACCCTCATCGACGATGACGTCCTGAACACCTTCGCGGTCGTCGGCGAGCCGGAGCAGATCGGGCCGGAGGTCCTGCGCCGATTCGACGGCCTGGTCGACCGGTTCAGCATCTACGCGCCGTACGACCTCGACGACGCCGTCCGCGCCCGGATCGTCGCCGACCTGCACGCGTAGGGTGTGCGGTCATGGTTGACGACCGGCTGAAGGTCCGCTCGTACCCGCAGCGGGCGCGATACGACCTCCAGTTCGCCGCCGAGGTCCTGGACGCCGGGCGGATCGGCCACCTCGCGCTGACCCGCGACGGCTTCCCGCATCTCGTCCCGATGATGTTCGTGCGCGTCGACCGCGCTGTGCACGTGCACTGCCGCGCCGGCACCCAGCTCGCGACCGATCTCGCCGGCGGCGCGCGGGTGGCGTTCGCGGTGACGATCGCGGACGGCGTGGTGCTCGCGAACGAGGTGCGCTTCCACTCGATGAACTATCGGTCGCTAGTCGTGCACGGCGTCGCTGAGGAGGTCACCGACGAGGCGGCCAAACGGGCGAGCTTCGACGCGCTCGCCGAGCACGTCTGGCCGGGACGCCGCGGGCTGTCCCCCGCCACCACCGAGCAGCTGAGCACCGTCGCACTGTTCGCGATCCCGCTCGTGGAGTTCAGCGGCAAGCAGCGCACCGGTCCCCCGCTGGCCGGCATCACGCCGCGGCCAAACGTGTGGACCGGGCACGTCGACCTGCACGAGTCCCCCGGCGCCTTCCACCGGGCCGTCGACGGCGCCGACGCGCCGGAGCCACCCTGGCCGTTCTGACCGCACGTGCTGCGGGCGAAAGTCAGACGAGCTCGCTCAGCGACGGGGCGCCGGCTCGAATGGGCCGATCTGACGCTGGTGCAGGTGCGCCACGAGCTCGCCGCGCGTGCCGACGCCGACCTTCTCGAAGATCGACTTGATGTGATCGCGGACCGTGTGCGGGCTGAGGCCGAGCTCGCGCGCGATCTTCTGCGTGGTGCCGCCCTGCGCCACCCGGCCGACCACCTCGATCTCGCGCCGGGTCAGGCCGTAGCCCTCGAGGATCATCGGGATCACGTCGGCAGGCCGCGCGGGCTCCACCACGATGGCGACGTTGCCGTCCGGTCCGCTCAGCGGCGCCGAGGTCACCCGCAGCCAGCGACCGGCGGCGCCGTACATTCGCGTGGCCAGGGTCGACGAGCTGCCGCTCGAGCGGGCCCGGGAGGCGACGGCGCCGAGGATCGTCGGCAGCTCGCCGTCCATCCCGCGGGTGCGCAGCGCCTCGAGGAGGGGCTCGGCGGCCGGCGAGGCGCTCACCAGCTGGTTCGTCGGGCCGACCACGACGACCGCGCAGTCGCTGCCGCCGGCGTCCGGACCCATCGCGGTGACCGCGGCGCGAAGCAGCCGGGCCGCGACGGGAGCCAGCGCCTCCACGGCGGCGGCTTCGGCCTCCGGGAACGGCCCGTCCACGGCGGCGCGGACCAGCGAGGCGACTCCCCAGCAAGACGAGCCGACGCAGAACGCCACCCGCAGCTCGTCGGCCGCCCCGAGCGGGCCGTAGATCTCCCAGGTGGACGCGCGGGTCACGTCGCCGTCCGTGGCCTCCACGAGGGTGGCGACGTACCGCGGGCCGCGCGCCAGGTCGACGAACTTGTTGAACCCCGGCACCAGGATCTCGTGGTGCCAGTACGGCTGGCAGACCGCCGGCTCGAAGCCCTTGATGGCCGCACCGGATCCCGGCAGCAACGTCACCGGGTCGACCGTCATCACCGCCGCCCAGTCGAAGCGGGTGACCAGCTCCAGCGCGTCCAGCACCTCCCGGACGGCGGCGTCCAAGTTGGCGTCGTGCGCCCTGGCCAAGCGGTCGCGGGCCCGGGCGAGCGCGTCCTCCATGAACCGACGGTAGTCCCGCAGGCCGTTCGCCACACCCCCTCAATTGCGGGATTCAGCCGCCGGCTGTGCCGTCCTAGCGTCAGGACCACAAAGACCCTTAAGGAGGACCCGACATGACCCCGCATGCGATGGACCAGCTGATCGAGGCGCACCTGGCGGCCGAGAACGCCGGCGACCTGGACGCCGCCGTGGCCGTCTACACCCCCGACGTCGAACACGACGTGGTCGGGAACCCGGACGGCGCCAACCACGGCGTCGCGGCCGCCCGCGACTTCTACGGCCACCTGCTCTCCGACATCCACACCGAGACGATGGAGCCGGTGCGAACCCTCTACGGCGAGGACCACTGCACCATCGAGCACCTGTGGAGCGGGACCGTCCCCGGCACATTCATGGGCGTGCCCGGCAACAACCGGCACATCTCCTTCCGGCTGCTGCACATCTTCGAGTTCCGCGACGGCCTGATCAGCCGGGAGAACGCCTGGCTCGACGCGGGTGCCATCGTGCAGCAGCTCAGCGCACCGTAGAGCTACCGTCTCGCTGTCGGGGTCTCGGGTGAACCGAGGCGAGGAGGCGCGGACGCGTACGCTGCGGCCATGGATTTCCAGGGCTTCCCCGTCGCCGCGTTGGACTTCTACGAAGACCTGGAGCTGGACAACACCAAGTCGTTCTGGGAGGCGCACAAGCAGGTCTACCTGGAGTCCGTACGCCGGCCTATGGAGGCGTTGATCGAAGCGCTCTCGACCGACTTCGCAGGCGAGAAGGTCTCCGTCTTCCGTCCGTACCGGGACGTCCGGTTCGCGAAGGACAAGACGCCCTACAAGATTCACCAGGGCGCGTTCGTCAGCGTCGGGCCGCGCACCGGCTACTACGTGCAGATCGGCGCCACCGGCGTACGGCTCGCGTCCGGGTTCTACGACGCCACAGCCGAGCGGCTGCGCCTGATCCGCCGCGCGATCGACGACGAGCGGCACGGCGCCGCGTTGGAGAAGATCCTCGCGAGGCTGAAGCGCGCGGGCTGGGAGATCGGCGGGACGACGCTCAAGACGGCGCCGCGCGGCTGGGATTCATCGCACCCGCGCATCGACCTGCTGCGCCACAAGACGCTCACCGCGCGCCGCGACTACGGCTTCGACGACGTCATCCACACGCCCGAGCTCGTCGACCGGATCCGCGCGCACTGGCGGGAGACGACCCCGCTCATTGAATGGATCAGCACCCACGGCTGAGACACTCGGGCTGATCCGTTCGGTGGACTGGTTCAGCGCGGGCGTCCGCTACCCGATCGCACGCGCTCATATCTGCCTCCGATCAGATTTCGCCTGGTGCCGACGCGCCGTATGGTGCAGCTATGGCGAACTCAAGCTCACTCAGCGAATTGATAAGGACCTATCGCGCGGAATCACTCAACGATGACCCGACGGACACCGCACCAGCGGGCAGCGAACCGAGCTGGGACTACTGCTATCGCTGGTTCAACTTCGACGGCCGCGCGCCCCACGATGAGCGTCGTGACTGTCTAGAGCTCGGTTACTACCTGGCGAACTGGGGGATGTTCCGTGGTTCGGGAGTTTTGATGAGGACAAACCTCGCCGCATTGCGAAACACGATTTCCGTCATCGATAGTCACCACGCGGACATGCGAGACGTTGACATCGTAGGCTCCGACGACGAGTGGGCCGCGCTCGATGCCACGTATGAAGCGCTCGAGAGCGCGCTCCCGGGAAACCCGTCGCCTACGCTCATTACAAAGGTAATGCTCGGCGTTTGGGGATGCGTCCCTGCCATGGACACCTACGTTCTGGCCGGCATCAAGGACCTGAGGAGCCGCGCCCGCAAGACTGGGCTCGAAACCTTCAACAGACGGTTTTACGACTATCTAAGCCTTCTTCGTCATACACACGCCGACGAGATAGAGGAACATCGAAACGCCGACCTGCATTCGTTCGGCGAGCCTTCCACCTCGGCTACTCGGCTACCGGCTGGCAAGATCCTCGACATGTATCTCTTTCAGGTCGGCAGGAAGACCTCGTGAGTGCCTGATTTACCAAGAAGGGCTATGCCGCAACCCCCGAGGGATCATCGCCGATCGCCGACCACCATCGTCGGCGGTTCAGCGACCCGCCGGTCGACTTAATCCGCCACAAACAGTGCTGCATGGGCGCAGGCGAGAGTATCGCCTGAGCCAGTCCTGCAGCGTCCCGGAGACTTGCTCACCTCGCCGACCGACAGACCACCCTCGCCGTCGTAGCCTACTTCCCCGTCTGGGCTAGCTTCGCTTCGATCAAGCCGCGGCACAACTCCTCCGGCACATCCTGGTCGTAGGGAATCTTCAGGAATCCGGCGCCGTGCTCGTACCCGGCCTCGGTCACCTCGTTCTGGTGCTCGACGAAGAACTCCGGGTCGAAGCGCAGCGAGCAGTGCTTGCCGAACGCCTGCAGCATCCACTGCTGCCCTTCAGCGACGTACGCCGGTTGGTTGAAGCGCAGCTCCTCGCTCACCCGCGGCTGGTAGCTTCGGCTGATCTCCCGCAGCTTGTCCAGGTGCGGACGCTGGTGGGGCTCGAGCGAGCTGAAGAAGTCCTCGACGCTCTTTCGCTTAGGTGCTGGCATTCCCTGAGGTTAGCGTCGGCGACCTCGACGTGCCTAGTCGCTGAAGCTGGGCAGAGCAGAAGGGACCGGCGGCCTCCTGTCGGCTGCCACCGGCCCCCTCGGGGGCTCACTGGTCACCAGTCGTCCCCTGCGAACGACGAGTCGCCGTGCCCCCTCGATGCGGGAAAACATCGCGCGGCGACGCTCCATGGAATCCCCCGATTTCCCGGTGCTGTCGTTCTGTGGACTAGGAGCCGGCGCGGGGCGCCCTGATACGCGCATCGCGAAGTTTTTTCACAACCCGTCACCGTGGCATTGGAACGGCCCCACGATGCCGGTTCGCTCAGACGCCTCGCGCAACGCCAGCGCCGGCGGCCGACCCGCGGCCAACCCGTCATGGATCGCTCCCAGCAGCGCGCACGCGTCGTCATCGGCGACCAGGACCGGAGAGGCGATGACGCACCGAACCCCGGCATGCAACCACGCCTGCGTCATGCCGATTGCCTCGGCACCCCAACGCACTGTCGATCGTCCGAGCTCGCACGCAGAGAGGATCACGATGTCGGGTACGTCGCGGACCCGGTCGATGTCGTAGCCGAACAGGGCACCGTCGGCGAGCTCGAGCCCGGAGAAGAGTGCGTTATCGGCGGCATGACGGCCGTGCGCAGCGACATGCAGGACGTCAACCATGCCGGCGAGCTCGGCGACCCTCTCGACTGTCGCGTCGGCGTCCCGGATCAGCACCGGCCGCTCCCACGACCGCGCCGCCTGTTCCACCTCGGCCACGCCGCGATCGACGCGCACGCCCACCGCGAATCCCGCTCGCGCCTGCGCGCTCCCGCCGGCCGAGCGGCCACGCACCCACTGCGTTGCCGATGCCGCCAACGTGAACGTGCGACCTCGCATCGCCGGCAGCATCGCCCAGGGGATCCCGGACAGCAGGCCCGGGACGCAGAGCACCACTTTCGATGCGTCGGCCACCGACAGCGGGCCGTCGAGGATCGCCGCCGACAGACCATCAAGCCGCCGGGCCAGTGATCGCGCGATCACCGCAGCGACCGGACTGTCGCGCACGGCGGCGCTGACGTCGAGGTCCGACCGCAGCCCCGGTAGCACCCTGCGGATGCCCTCGACGTCCGGGATGTCGACCACCACATCCCTCGACGATGTCGACACGACACACACCATCCCCGCGGGGCTGAACACGTACGACAGCATCGCGGTGTCGTCATCGAGCGCGCGGCGTACGGCGTCGAGGTCGACCAGGTCGGCCGCCTGTGTCTCTCGGGACGACGACCAGTGGTGCTCGCGAACCCGGTCCGCCAGCTCGACGGCGCGCGGGTCGGCGAGCCAGTCGGACCCGGCGAGATCGGCGCGCAGCATGCGTAGCCCGGCGAGCTGCTCGGCGACCTGGGGATCGCGCGCAGGACGCAACGGCGCGTGGCGCTGGGTGAGCCGCCGTGCCCGCTCGGACCATTCGAACAACACCTGCGGCCGATGGGCACGGACGGCGGCGCCGAGCCCGGCCATCATCAACCCGTTGCCGTGCATGCGCAGCGACGTCTGCAGGTCCAGGCTGCCGAACCTCGACCGCCACGCCTCCAGCTCGTCCAGACCCTCGGCCGCGGCGCGCAGCGCGTCCCGGTCACGTCCGGCGCGGACCGCCCGCTCGACCCGGATCTCATGCCGAAGCAGGCGCACCTCCAGGCTGTCGGTCTTCCGCGGCGGCCGCGGTCGGCCGACAGCCTCCCCACGTCGCGCGCGCCACAGGTCGTGCGACAGGCGCAGCGCCGCCGCGTCGTTCCGCAACCGCGCGCCGTCCAGCTCCGCCGCGACCCGCTCGACGTCGCCCGCGCTCCATCGGCGGCGTCCGGCCGGGATCGTGCGCCCCTCGTCATCGGCGCCTCCGGCGGCCAATGACGCCCGCAGCGCGACGCCCTCCGCCCGAGCCCGCCACGACTGGTCGTCCACGGCAGCGAAATGGCGCGCGGCAGCCCGGGCGGTCCTGGCTGCGGCCGCCGCATCGTGCCGAAGCAGCGAACGCGCCAGGTGGAACTCGGCCTCGGCGCGGGCGTGCGCCATCCGGTTCGCGGCGAAGACCTTCGCCACGTGCGCGAGGGTCGCCTCCGCCTCCCGGACCTGACCGGCGTCCCGCAGGACCTCCGCGCGGTCCATGTCACCGATGGCAGCGTTCCCCGGCGAGATCGCCGCGATCACCGGTCGCGCGGCGAGCATCTCCTGCAACGCCACGATCAGATCGCCGCGCAGCAGCGCGACGTACCCGAGGTTGTGCTCCGCCTCAGCCACCTCCGCCGGCGTCCCGTGGATGCGATACAGCTCGGCCGCGGAGGCGAGATCAGCGGTGCTGGCCACCAGATCACCGCGCTGCATGTAAAGCACGCCGCGGTTCATGCGCAGGTTGGCGACGGCCACCGGATCGTCCACTATGCCGTCGATCGCCCGTCCAAGCCAGGGCAGCGCCTCGTCGAACCGTCCCTGGTTCATCAGCAGGCTGCCGAGCTGGCCGGCGAGCACGCTCGCCGTGCCGGCGCTGACCCCGTCCAGCGCGAGCGCCTGGGTGCAGAGCTGCTCCCCCGAGACCGCATCGCCCATCTGCGACACCACCATCGCCAGCGTTCCCGCGATCCGCGCCGACAGATTCGGCTCCGCGGCGAGCGCCCGCGCCTTGGTCAGCGTCCGATGCGCAGCCGGGTACCTCCGGTCGTTGCTGAGCTGAAGTCCCCGCTTGTACAGCTCGCCGGCCGAGATACTCACGCGCTCAGCATGCCCTGCCGCAGCCCGAAACGGCGAGCTCCCGGCTCACCGCGTCTCGACGTCGCTCGTTCCTCGCTCGCTCGACGACCGTTGAGACGCTCCCGGCTCACCGCGTCTCGACGTCGCTCGTTCCTCGCTCGCTCGACGACCGTTCGGGCGGGCGACCGCTCAGGTGCCTTCGGCGCGGGCGGTGCGGGCCGCACTGATCGCGTCGGGTGCCGGCTCCGCGGCGTTCGGACGATCACCGAGCACCGCCGCGACCTCGCCGGCAACCAGCGGCGCCGCGAAGGAGGTGCCACTCCAGACGGCGAAGCCCCCGCGGAAGTCCTCTGGGCCGATGGTCAGCCGCCGCAGCTCGTACTTGTCGTCGCGCGCCGACGGCTGCAGGCCGCCGCTGAACGCCGGCAGGATGCTCACGATGGCCGCGCCCAACGCCCAGGTGCGCACCCACGGCCCGACGTTCGAGAACAACGCCGTCGTGTCGCAATTCGGGTTGAGCGCCCCGACCGAGTAGTGCTCGGCGGCGTCGGGGTCCGGGTCGATGCCGTTGTCCGAGCCCGGCCACGCCCAGAGCGACGCCGGGAACGTTGGGCGGTCGGTGGCGTCGTTGCCGGCCGAGACGACGACGGTCGTGCCGAGCCGGCGCAGCGCGTGCAGCAGGTCGTAGAGGTCCCGCGAGTAGAGCCCGTCCTGCGGTGTCTCGTGGTAGTAGCCCAGCGACATGCTCAGCACGTCGATCGGCCGGCCGCCCTTGCGGCGGTGGCGGTACCGGTACTGCAGGACCAGCAGGTCGGTGATCACCCTGATCAGGTGTGACTCCTCGACGATGCCCAGCGCGTTCGCAACCCGGATCGCCAGGATGTCGGCGTCTGGCGCGGTCTGCCGAATGATCCCGGCGATGAACGTGCCGTGCCCCGACACCGGGTCGATCTCGCCGTCGAGCGGTCCGTACAGGTCGGGATAGACCTCGGGGTCGGCGTCGTCCGTGAGCCCGATCGATCGTCCGTCGACCTGCGGGTCGCGATCGACGACGTCGTCCGGCAGCCAGGTGTGCTCCCCCGCCCCGGTGTCGAGAACCGCGACGGTCGCGCGGCGCCGTCCGCGCTTGATCGGTGTCCGCACCGGCCCCGGGCCGACCCACGCGACGGGCTGCCGCCCACCGGACCCGGCCTCGGCGTACTCGCCCACCGGGTTGGTTCGCGTGTACGGGTTCGTCCGAGTGAAGGGGTTGGTTCGGGTGTACGGATTGGTGCGGGTGTAGGGATTCAGACCGATCGGGTCGATGGCGAGCACGTGATCCAGGGACACCCGATCCACCCCGGCCGCCCGCAGGACGTCGCCGATTCGCGAGGGATCAGCCCGACCGTCCCCGAACGCCTCGACGAGCGCGTCGCGCCGGATCCGCTGCAGTACCCGCCACGCGTCCGGCAGCGACGGCGACACCCCGCGCTCCAATTCGTCGGGAGTCGTCAGCTGCACGCGCAGGACGTACGGCGCACCGGCGACCTCGGCGGCCGGCACCCGTGACTCGGGAGCCAGGGGTGTGCCATCGAGCTCCTGCGGCGCCACCCCCCACCCGAACGCCGCCGCGGCGCGGGCCACCCGCTCGATGGTGTCGCTGAGCAACGCGTCGACCTCGCCGCCGTTGACCAGCAGCCGATGCGGCACGTACACCGTCGGGAACGCCTCGATCCCGTCCACCGGCTCGGCTCCCGGGTCCAGCAACGTACCCGGGGTGATCGAGCCCCGCGCCCGGTCCTGCCAGGACCATCGTGGGGGCTGCGGGGAATCGCCTGCGCTACCTGCTGGCATGGCTGCTCCTTCTGTCGTATATCAGGAATCTGCGGCGCCACTGGCGAGCGTCGGAGATCGTGACCTGCCGGTCGGTGACTACACCTCGAACCCGGACGTGATCACCGACGTCTCGCCGCCGGACGCCCCGGGCTCGAGGGTGACGCGTAGTCGAACGATGCCCGCCGGTACGTCGTCGAAGGCGAACCGCCCGTCGTCGACCTCCGCGCGCCACTCCCTCGAATCCTGAATGAGGTGCACCTCGGTAGCGACACCGGCGATCCAGCCGTCGATGCGGCGGCCGCCGGAGACCGACTCACCCACCTGGATCAACAGTGTCGTCGAGCCGTGGGTGAACCGCAGGATCAGCTGGTCGGTATCAGCGCGCACTGCCGAGGTGTCGGACTCCACCAGCGTCAGCAGTGCGTACTCCTCCGACAGCCCGGCCGACGCCACCGCCGCGATCATCCGGTCGGCGAGGCCCTCAGGAACGGGGTCGCCGATCTCCCAGGTGCGCCGCACCGCCTCCAGCAGCGCCCGCTCGTCGTCTGGCCGTTGGCTCGTCATGCGGGCTCCTCCTCAGCGATCGCGGCACGCAGCTTGTCCAAGCATCGGCGCCGTGTGGGACCGATCGATCCGACCGGCATACCGAGGGTGCCGGCGATCTCCCGGTAGTCGGGCCGCTCCTCGAACGCGACCACCCGCAGCAAGTGGCGACAACGTCCGTCGAGCCGGCCGACCGCCGACCAGACGCGCCGGTCCCGGTCGGAGAGCGCTGCACTGTCCTCGGCCGAGTCGACGGCCGGCAAGTGCGCCTCGAGGACCACCGGCTCGGACGGCGCCGCCTGACGGCCTCTGCGGGCGACCCGCCAGGCCTCCCGGCGGGCGCAGGTGGTCAGCCACCCCGCGACCGCACGCTCGTCGGCGATCGCGTCCCGGCTTCGGACGAACGTGAGCCACGTGGCCTGGACGACGTCCTCGGCCTCCGCCTGCCCCAGCCCGTAGGAGCGCACGACGTGCCACAGCACCGGCGTCATGCCGCGCACCAGATCATCCATCGCCCGCGGATCGCCGTCGCGTACCCGCAGGAAGTCGGCGGTCGCGCGCGCCCACGTCGATCCGGGCGTCCGCTCGGGATCGTCCGGTTCGTCATGGGGTCGCGCGGCGGGCTCACTCACGATGCTCATTGTGACCACATCGATCAGGAGTGCGCGAGCACGTGGCCTGATACATAGACCCCGTCCCACACTCCCCCGCGCCTCGGCGGTGGGCCGTGGGACGACGCCTCGGCGAGGCGCGTTCCCGGTGTCTCGTGAGAGCGGGGCTTCCGATGTCTCGGTGGACGCCGCGGCGGGTCCGGCGGAGAGTGTCGCCGAGGCGCGCCATTCTGCGGTGGAGTAGGACACGCTAATGGGGAGTTATCGTGTCCTACTCCACCGCAGATCGGGAAACGACGGACCTCGGTGGCTCAGTGGGCGGGTCCGGTCAGCCGGCTTCGATGCCTCCGCCGACCGTGAAGGCCGACCCCGTGCAGAAGGACGCCCGGTCCGACAGCAGCCACACGACCATCTCGGCGACCTCCTCCGGCGTGCCGTAGCGCGACATGGGCACCCGCTCCATCCGCTTCGCATTGACCTCCGGCAGCGCACCGGTCAGCGCGGTCATCGGCGTCGTGACGTAGCCCGGGCACAGCGCGTTGATCCGGATGCCGGTCTCGGCGTACTCCAACGCGGCGGCCTTGGTCAGCCCGATCACGGCGTGCTTGCTCGCGGTGTACGGCGAGGCGCCCGCCAGCCCGATCAGCCCCGCGACCGAGGCGGTGTTGACGATCGCGCCGCGGCCACGCTGCTCCATCCGCTGCAGCTCGGATCGCAGGCAGAGGAACACGCCGTCCAGGTTCACGCTCGTGACATCGCGCCACGCCTGCAGCGACGTCTGCGCCGTGAGCGTGCCCGGCGCCCAGTCGCGGCCGCGCGCGACGCCGGCGTTGTTGAACGCGCCGTCCAGCCCGCCGAACGCGTCGTCCGCCGCCGACACCATCGCCTCGACCTGCGCCTCGTCGGTGACGTCGACCTCGAGGGCGATCGCCTTCCCGCCCGCCGCGGTGATCTGCTCGACGGTCTCGTCGGCACCGCTCTTGCTCATGTCGGCCACGACGACGGCGGCACCTTCGCGCACCGCCGCGAGCGCGGTGGCCCGGCCGATTCCCGACCCGCCGCCGGTGATCAGCACCGACTTGTCCTCGAGCACCCTTGTCATCTGCGGCCTTCTCTCTCGCTATGGCGGCAGCGACACGGGCCACTGCCTATCGCGGCAGCGATCCGGAGCGCTGCCTCCTCGACGCCCGAACACTATCGTCACCGCGCGCTTCGGGACAGAATCGTGGGACGGCGCCGACACGCGCCTCGTGCCGCGCATGCCGGCGGCCGGCGACGAGGAAGTGCGGAGACGACATGCGGCGAGACCTCACCCGGTGGCTTCGCCGGCTCATCGCGCCGCTCTCCCGCACGCGGCTGTTCCGGCGTACCGCACCGCACTGGCTGCCGCCGCTCGAGCGCGCGCTGGCGCGGCTTACGGGCGGCCGGCTTCAGGTGAGCGGGATCCTCGTGCCCTCGCTCGTATTGCACTCCACCGGTGCACGCACTGGGACGGTCCGCGACACGGTCCTGATGTATACGCCCGATCCGGACGGCGGGGCCGTCATCGCCGGCACCAGCTTCGCGCGCGAGCGCCATCCCGGATGGTCCCACAACCTCATCGCTCACCCGGACGCCGAGGTGAGCGTCCGCGGCCGGCGGTTCCCCGTGCGCGCCGCGCTCATCACCGACGAGCGTGAGCGGGGCGCCACGTGGGCCCTCATCGAGCGGCAGTGGCCCGGCTACCGCGCGTACGAGCGGGACTCCGGACGTACCGTCCGGCTCTTCCGCCTCCATGCGACCGACGACCCGCCCTCCCGATTTCGTTACCGCTGACTCGGTGAGCGGGCCGTGGGTAACGAAATCGGCGCGGGTTGGGGCTACGACTTGCCGGACTCGACGATCTGCTTGATCGACGCCAGCGTCGCGGGGATGCCGCTCAGTGCGGCGTCGCGGCGGATCTCGAGCTCGGCCTCGGCCTGCTCGCCGTACGTCTTGTCGAAGAACTCGAAGCCCTTGTCCTGCACCTGCCACGACTCCATCAGCGTCGTGCCGTCGCCCTCGGGCGCGAGGGTGTACGACCAGCGGACCGCCGCGCCGCCGACCAGCCAGGTGAACTCGCGCGGCTTGTCGGCCGCGGTCACCAGCGACTTGGTCTCCCAGACGCGGTCACCGGACTCGTTGCGGCCGTGGAACCAAGCGCCCTCCTCGGGGCCCGTCGCCGGCTCCGCCCACCAGCACTCGCGGCAGATCGGGCTCCACTCGCCGGTGCGCTTGATGTCCGTCACGACGTCCCACACCTGCTCGGGCGTGGCGTCGATGAAAATCGACTCCGAGTGGGTGTAGCGATCCTGGTCCGCCTTTTCCATTGCCGTCATGGTGCAGCTCTCCCGTCGACTTCTCGCCGGTAGGTCCGGCGTCGTCGACATCCTCGCACGGACTCCGGTCACCGGCATTCGACCGCACCACGTCTTGAACCGCCCCGGCGTTTTCGGAGGCTCTCGGTTGGGTCTCTATCCGGTCGGAGCGAGACGGTTTTGTGCAGCGTAGTGGGCGGCCTCGGCTTCCAGGGGCGTGAGGTCGTCGACGGCTTCATTGATGCGCTCGTTGTTGAACCACCAGACCCAGTCCAGGGTGCTCAGCTCGACGTGCTCGAGGTCGCGCCATGGCCCGTCGGGGCGGATCAGCTCGGTCTTGTAGGTGCCGATGAGTGATTCGGCCATCGCGTTGTCGTATGCATCGCCGACTGACCCGACGGAGGCGTCGACGCCGGCTTCGATCAACCGGCTGGTGAACGCGAACGAGGTGTACTGGCTGCCGGCGTCGGTGTGGTGCACCAGGCCTGCGAGATCGTCGATACCGTCGCGCTGACGGGTCCAGATCGCGTGCTGCAGAGTGTCCAAGACCAGGCTGGTGTCCATCCGCTCAGCGGCGCGCCACCCACAGATCATCCGCGAGTAGGCATCGAAGATGAACGCGACGTAGACCGTGCCGGACCACGTCGCGACGTAGGTGAAGTCCGCGACCCACAGCTGATTCGGCGCGGTGGTCGTGAAGTCGCGATCGACCAAGTCCGCCGGCCGGTCGCCGCACGCATCGGGGACCGTGGTGATGAACCGCTTGCCTCGCATCGCGCCGATCCAGCCGTGCGAGCGCATCAGCCGCTCGATGGTGCATCGCGCGACGTCGTGGCCCTCGCGGCGCAAGTGCAGCCATATCTTGCGCGCCCCGTACCGGCGCACGAATCGCTTGGTGCGCGCCAGGCGGATCAGCTCGGTGACCTCCTCATCACGCACGGCACGCTTCGAGGGCGCGCGATCACGCGCGTCGTAATAGGTGGAAGGGGCGATCCTGACTCCGTGCTCGCTCAGCACGCGACAGATCGGCTCGACCCCAAACACCTCGCGGTGCTCGTCGATGTAATCGACTAGAACCTGTGTGGGCGGTCGAGCTCCGCCGCGAAGAAAGCCGAGGCCGACTTCAAGATCTCGTTCGCCCGCCGCAGCTCGGCATTCTCCCGCTTCAGCTCGCGGATCTCCGCGAGCTCCTGCGTGGTCTTGCCCGGCCGCGAGCCAGCGTCGATCTCACCCTGACGGATCCACCGCCGCAGGCTTTCCGGCGACTTGATACCCAGCTTCTGGCTCACCGAGCGGATCGCCGTGAACTCGCTGTCGTAGCTGCCCTCTTCCAGAGCCTCAGCGACCATCCGAATCGCGCGCTCCCGCAGCTCACGGGGATACTTCGTGGGACGTGCCATGACCTCATCCTCCATTAATGAAGTCTCCGGACATCCCGGGGCGGTTCAATCACGCAGAGAGGCACTCCGTAGGTGAAGCGTAGCCGTGTTCCGAATCTGGTCCTTGATCCCGTCCGCGAGTCGCT
>NZ_WBKP01000034.1 GCF_009602465.1 Cumulibacter manganitolerans
ACCGACGTGCCGTCCTCGAGCAGCACCGTGCGGCGTGCCCGATCGAGCGCCCGCACCGCGACCCCGCGCAGCACCCGCACCCCCGGCGGCGGCGCGGGCAGCGCCAGCGCACCGAGCTCGGCGCGGCCGGCGACCACGTCGCTGAGCAGCACCCGGTTGTACGGCGCGTGCGGCTCGTCGCCGACGAGCGTGATGCTGACCGGGCGACCGGTCCGGCGCGCCGCGGCGTCCAGGTCGGCGACGAACCGGGCGCCGACCATCCCGGCGCCGGCCACCACCACGCGGTGCGGGGTCATCGGGCGACCGCCGGACGCACCGCGACCGCGCAGACCTTGAGCTCCGGCATCCCGCTGACCGGATCGACCGCGGGGTTCGTGGCCCGGTTCACCGACCCGGCTCCGGCGAAGTGGAACGGCATGAACACCGAGTCGGGCCGGACGTCGTGCGAGAGCCGCGCCGGCGCGGTGACCACGGCGCGCGCCGAGACGACGTCCACGTCGTCCCCGTCGGCGATGCCGAGCCGGTCGGCGGTCAGCGGGTGGATCTGCACGTACGGCGACCGGCTCGCGGAGACCAGCTCGGCGACCCGCCTGGTCTGCGCGCCCGACTGGTAGTGCTGCAGCACCCGGCCGGTGATCAGGTACAGCGGCGCGTCCGCCCGCACGTCGTCCGCGGGCGGGCTCTCCTCGACGACGTGCATGCGGGCCTTCCCGTCGGCGTGCGCGAACCGCTCGGTGAACAGCCGCGGGGTCCCCGCCGTGCCCGCGGCGTACGGCCAGTGGGCGGCGACGCCGGCGTCCAGGTCGGCGTACCGGATGCCCGTGTAGTCCGCGGGGCCGCCCGCGCTGGCGGCCCGCAGCTCGTCGAACGCCGCGGCCGCGTCGGTGGGGAACGCGGCCGCCGACCCGAGCCGCCGCGCGAGGTCGTTGAGGACGCTGAGCTCGTCGCGGACGCCGTCCGGCGGCGGCCGCAGCCGGCGCCGGCGCAGCACCCGGCCCTCGAGGTTGGTCATGGTGCCCTCCTCCTCGGCCCATTGGGTGACCGGCAGGACGACGTCGGCCAGCAGCGCCGTCTCGGAGGGGACGAAGTCGCACACCACGAGCAGGTCGAGCGCGCCGAGCCGGCGGCGGACGTCGTCGGCGTCCGGCGCGCTGACGAGCAGGTTGGCGCCGTGCACCAGCAGGGCCCGCGGACCGCCCGGCTCACCGATCGAGCGCAGCAGCGTCATCGCCGGGACGCCGGCGCTGGGCAGCGACTCGGGGGCGACGCCCCACACGCCGGCGACGTGCGCGCGGGCGGCCGGGTCGGTGATCGAGCGGTACCCAGGGAGCTGGTCGGCCTTCTGGCCGTGCTCGCGGCCGCCCTGCCCGTTGCCCTGCCCGGTCAGGCAGCCGTAGCCGCTCCCGGCGCGGCCCGGCAGCCCGAGAGCGAGGGCCAGGTTGATCGCGGCCTGCACGGTGTCGGTCCCGTTGACGTGCTGCTCGGCGCCGCGACCGGTGAGCACGTACGCGCCGCGGCCGCCGCGGGCCGGGGCGGCGTCCGCCAGCAGCCGGGTGGCCTGCCGGATCTGCTCGGCCGGGACGCCGGTGACCCGCTCGGCACGCTCGGGCCACCACGCGCCCGCCGCGGCGCACGCCTCGGCGACGCCGGTCACCCGCCGCGCGAGGTAGTCGGCGTCCGTCACGCCGTCGGCGAGGGCGCAGTGCAGCATGGCCAGCAGCAGCGGGATGTCGGTGCCCGGCAGCGGCTGCAGGTGCACGCCGCCGCCGTCGGCGGTGAGGGCCGCGGTCGCGCTGCGCCGCGGGTCGATCACGATCAGCGCACCGCGGCGGCGCGCGCCGGCGAGGTGCTGCACGAACGGCGGCATCGTCTCCGCGACGTTGCTGCCGGCGAGCAGCACGGCGTCCGCGCCGCCGATGTCGCCGACCGGGAACGGAAGGCCGCGGTCCACGCCGAAGGTGCGGTTGCCGGCCGCGGCCGCGGACGACATGCAGAACCGGCCGTTGTAGTCGATGCGCGAGGTGCCGATCGCCACGCGCGCGAGCTTGCCGAGCAGGTAGGCCTTCTCGTTGGTGAGGCCGCCGCCGCCGAACACCGCGACCGTGTCGGGACCGTGGATGCCTTGCAGGGCGCGGATGCGGCTGGCGACGAAGGACATCGCCACGTCCCACCCGACCGGTACGAGCTCGCCGGCCGCGTCGCGCATCAGCGGCTGGCGGAGCCGGTCGGCGACGTCGAGCAGCCGGGCACTCGTCCAGCCCTTCTGGCACAGGCCGCCGCGGTTGGTCGGGAAGTCCCGCGCGTCGACCTGCACCGCGCCGGCGTCGTCCTCGCGGAGGGTCATCGCGCACTGCAGGGCGCAGTACGGGCAGTGCGTATCGACCGTCACCGCCATGGCTAGATCACCCCCGAGCCGAGGGCGCCGGCCCTGCGGCAGTACACCGCCCAGGTCACCGCGGTCATCACGGCGTACGCGCCGATGAACACGCCGATCGCCGGGACGATGCTGCCGGCGGCGGTGGTCGACAGCGCGAAGCCGCGCGGGATGAGGAACCCGCCGAACGCGCCGATCGCACCGGCGATGCCGATGCAGCCCGCGGCGGTCCGCTTGGCCGCGAGCAGCCCGCTCGGGCTGCGGTCGGCCGCGGTGGCGCTGAAGACGGCCGGGATCATCCGGTAGATCGAGCCGTTGCCGACGCCGGTGAACACGAACAGCCACAGGAACGCGCCGAAGAACAGCCCGAACGAGTGGGCGCGCAGGCCGAGGATCACCCCGCCCGCGCCGGCGATCATCGCGGCGAACGACGCGACGGTGACGACCCCACCGCCCATCCGGTCGGCGAGGACGCCGCCCAGGGGCCGGGCCAGCGAGCCGACGAGCGCGCCGAGGAACGCGATCGACAGCCCCATCTCGGGGAACTGCGACTTCAGCAGCGTCGGGAAGGCGCCGGAGTAGCCGATGAACGAGCCGAAGGTGCCGATGTACAGGAAGGACAGCAGCCAGGTGTGCCGCACGCGGATGGCCGCGGCGAAGCTCCGGGCGTCGGCCTTGGCGTCGGCGACGTTGTGCATGAGCCGCCAGGCGAGCAGCGCCGCGAGCAGCGCGAACGGGATGAAGACCAGCCCGGCGCGATCGAGGGCGATCCCGGCGCCGGCGGTGATGATCAGCGGCACGGCGAGCTGGACCGCGGCGGTGCCGAGGTTGCCGCCGGCCGCGTTGAGCCCGAGGGCCTTGCCCTTCTCGGTCTCCGGGTAGAAGAAGGAGATGTTCGCCATGGACGAGGCGAAGTTGCCGCCGCCGACGCCGGCGAGCGCGGCCACCAGCAGCAGGACGCCGAAGCCGGCCTGCGGGTGGTTCACGACCCACGCCAGCCCGAGGGCCGGGACGAGCAGCAGCAACGCGGAGACGATCGTCCAGTTCCGGCCGCCGAACCGCGGGACGGCGAAGGTGTAGGGGATCCGCAACGTGGCGCCGACCAGGCTCGGTACCGAGACGAGCCAGAACATCTGGTCGACCGTGAGGGCGAACCCGGCGGCCGGCAGCTGCGGTACGACGATGCTCCAGATCGCCCAGACGGCGAAGCCGAGGAACTCCGCGAAGACGGACACCGCGAGGTTGACCCGCGCGACCTGCCGGCCGCCGGCCCGCCACTGCGCGGCCGATTCGGGCTGCCAACCGTGCAGCCAGCGGCCGGGCGTCTCGGTGAGGCCGGGCAGCGCGCGGTACGGCTGCCCGGGCGTGGAGGTCTCGGTGTCGGTGGGTCGGACGGTGGGGCCGTTCTGCAGAGTGGTCACTGCATTTTCCTTCCGGGCGGCTCGTGCGGATTCCCCGACGCTAGGGAGGCGGTGTTTCGGCCAGCGGCACGATCGTGTTTCGCGCCCGTCAAGTCCCGCTCACCGTCGTCCCGGGCGGTTGTGAGGCCGGCCGGGTTACGGTGAGTCCCATGACGGATCTCGCCGAGCTGCTGCAGGCCGCCGATCGGATCGTCGCCTTCACCGGCGCCGGGATATCGACCGAATCGGGCATTCCGGACTTCCGCTCCCCCGGCGGCGTCTGGACCCGCTACGACCCGCGCGAGTTCACCTTCGACCGGTACGTCGAATCGGCCGACGTGCGGCGCAAGTCATGGGCGATGCGCGAGGAGCTGTTCGCGCACCGGCCCGCGCCGAACGCGGCACACCGGGCGCTGGCGCGCCTCGAGGAGGCCGGCAGGCTGAGCGCGGTCGTCACCCAGAACATCGACGGCCTGCACCAGGACGCTGGCTCGCGCACCGTCATCGAGATCCACGGCACGATGCGCGAGGTCGAGTGCATCGGTCTGCGGCCGGCGTACGGCACCCCCGACGGGTGCGGGTTCCGCCAGGGCACCGAGTGGGTGTTCGCGCGGCTCGCGGCCGGCGAGGACGACCCGCGCTGCCCGGAGTGCGGCGGGATCATCAAGTCGGCGACGATCAGCTTCGGCCAGATGATGCCGGCGCAGGCGATGGACGACGCCGTCCAGCAGGCGCAGGACGCCGACCTGCTGCTCACGATCGGGTCGTCGCTGCAGGTGTACCCGGCGGCCGACATCCCGCTGATCGCGAAGGACGCCGGCGCCCGGCTGGCGATCGTCAACCGCGAGCCGACGCCGCTGGACGGCTTCGCGGACGTCGTCGTGCACGGCTCCGCCGGCGAGATCCTCGGCGCCGCCGTCGTCTCCTAGGGTCGGCGGCGCCGCCGACCCGCGCCGGAAAGCGGGCTTCGTCTCCGAAAGCGGGGAAACTTCCCCGTTCTTGCCTCCGAACCCCGCTTGCCGCGTCGACCGTGATCGCGGGGCCGGCCGATGCCGCTAGCTGGGGGTGCCGAAGTGCGCCACGGCGCCGGCGCCGTCGTGGTCGCCGACGGAGCGCAGCCCCTCGATCACGCCGCGCTGGTCGGCCGGCGGCCGGTTCTGGCTGTGCTTGGCCTTCGCCTCGATGGAGTGGATGCGCAGCTCCATGCCCTTGATCGCCCGCAACTGCCCGTCGAGGTACTTCTCGGGCGCGTCGGTCACCTGCCAGCGCTCGGCGAACGGCTCCTCGAAGTGGTCGGTCAGCCGGGTCACGAGCCCGCGCAGCCACTCGGTGTCGTGCTGCACGATCATCTCGCCGCGGATGTTCAGCGTGAGGTGGTTCCAGGTCGGGACGACGCGGCCGTGCTCGGCCTTGGAGGGGTACCACATCGGGGTGATGTACGAGTCGCTGCCGTGCACGATGACCAGCGAGTCACCGGTGGGCTCGGCCTTCCAGTGCTCGTTGAGCAGCGCGAAGTGACCCAGCAGCGTGCCGTGCTCGCCGATGGTGGCGTCGTACAGCATCGGCATGAACGTGCACGCGAGCCCGTCCGCGGTCGGCGTCACGAGGTCGGCGGCGCCGAGGTTCTCCAGCACGTCCAGGACGTCGTCCTCGGACATCTCGAACGACCGCGGCACGTACATCGGGATACCCATGCCGACGATGATAGGCAGCCGCCGGCCGCCCGCTAGGATCCGCATACGCCGTACCAGCGGCGCCGGCCGACGGCGCCCCGAGGAGCGAGGGATCGCATGCGGATCGACGTGAGTGGTGTGAGCGATCGTGGTGGCGGCGACATCGGACCGATCGGCGAGATCCTGCTGCGGGACGCACCCGATCTCGGCGATCCGCTCGAGGTCGTCGAGGTGACCCTGGTTCATCCGGCCGTCGCCGACGAGGCGCAGTGGCTGGACCGCTTTCAGGAGGCCTTCGGCGTCGACATCACCGAGGCCGGTCTGGCACCAGGCGACTTCGGCATCACCGAGATCGCGCGGGAGCACGAGGCCCGTCGCGCCTCGCTGCCGAGGGTCACCATGCAGCGCACGAAGCGCCGCGCGTTCATCGAGATCGCGAGCGAGGTGCCACCGGAGTCGCTCGATCCCAGCGGCTCGTTGACTGCCGCTCAACTCCGCACACTGGCCGGGGAGGTCGTCGGTGCTCTGCGGCTGCTGGGTGCGTTCCTCACGCCAGCCGACCAAGTCGATCTCCCGGCGCTCCTCGCTCATTGCGAATGGGTGATCGGCACGCTTCCGACGCGCGACGAGGAAGTGGCCCGTCTGCTCGACGTGACCGCGGCCGCGCAGCCCAGCTCCTCCGCGACCGGGTGGGATTTCGTCGATGTCGACTGGGAGGAGTTCCACCCACGAGCGCGCGAGCTGCTCGACGACCCGTTCTTCTGGGATCCCGCCGACGATGTCGCACCCCACGGCAACGACACCGGCGCAGATCTTTTGGAGGAGATGAAGGAGCGGCTGGGCGATTCGGACGCCGGCTCGTTCACGGAGACGACCCTCCGCGGCTGGGGACTGCCCGCGGAGGCGCTGGACGACGACCTGGTGGGCCTAAGCGGCGACGAGGCGTGCATCGCCGCCGCGTTCGGCGAGATCAAGCTCCGCGGGCGGCTTTCCCGGCGGCTCGCAGCCGAGGCCCTGGCGAGCGTCGCCGCACAACGCCGGCGGTCAGTGGCATGGGCCGATCCCGAAGACTGTGCGACAAAGCTCGACAAGATGGCCGCGGTGCTGCGCAGCTACGCCTGAGGAACAGCGGGATACGTGGCCCGGCTAGCCGAAGTGCTGGCGCACCAGCGCGGCGACGTCCTCGGGGCCGACGTCCACCATCGCCTCGTTGTGCAGCTTCTCGAAGTAGGTCACGTCGCTGCGGTAGAAGGAGTCGATGTTCGAGCGGCTGACCATGCGCAGCAGCACCGAGTACCGGTCGCTCGGGTTAGGGCCGCCGCCGGTGAGCGCCCAGTTGAACGACGTCAGGTTCAGCGCGTAGTAGGTGCCGAGGACGGCGGACATGCCCGCGCCGAGGTCGGCGCAGTCCTGGTCGCTGAGGTCGGTGATGTCCGCGCAGCCGTCGACGACCGCCCACACCTCGTGGAAGCCGGACGGCGCGAACGGCGTGAAGAAGGAGACGCGGCCCTTGCGGCCGACCCACCGCTCGCCGCCTTCCTCCTGCGCGACGAGGGACGTCCAGTACGAGTCGCCGTCCCACGCCCGGGAGCGCTCGACCAGCTCGCGCTGCGTCGTGGTGCCGATGTCGTCGTGCGCCGACTGCCCGTGCGGATGGACCAGCGAGCTGCCGCTGGGCGGCAGGTAGTTGGCGTTGACCGACGACCACATCGGGCGCAGCCCGTGCACGCCCTTGGTGTATGCGACGAACGCCGACAGCAGGTCGCCGACCTTCTGCGGGGTGAGCTCGGGCAGGTCCAGGAAGTGCTTGTCGGTGTCGTAGAGCCCGACCGACGAGTACTCGGAGTAGGCCATCACGTTGGGCACGATGACGGCGCTGCCGCGCCGGATGCGGCCCTCGTCGGTGATCGACGAGTCGAACGTGCCGGTCGTCATCTCGATCTTGTCGGCGCAGAACGGGCAGAACGGCGGGTCGGCGGTGAGCTCCGAGAGGTCGGGACGCTCGGTGGGCGCGAGCTTGGTGCCGGTGATGACCCGCGACGTCCGCCCGGTGAGCGGATCGACGCGCACGCTCAGCGGGACGTCGATGACGTTGGTCGGGTTGGTCAGCTCGGGGACCCGGGCCGTGATCTTGTGCTCTACGAACTCGATGGCAGCCATGCCGCCAGCCTAGACAACGGCCAGGACGCCGACGACCCAGGTGAGCAGCGCGGTGCCCACCACGACGACCCACGGCGGCAGCCGCAGCCGGACCAGGGCGGCGAATGCCGCGAGCGCGATGAGCACGTCCGGCCAGTCCAGGATCGCGCTGGTGATCACCGGCCGGTAGAAGGCGGCGGCGAGGACGCCGACGACGGCCGCGTTGACCCCGCGCAGCGCGGCCCGCATCGACGCATCGCCCCGGATCCGGTCCCAGAACGGCAGCACGCCGATCACCAGGAAGAAGCTCGGCAGGAAGATGGCCAGCAGCGCGATCACCGCCATCAGCACCGGCCGGCTCATCGACGCACCGAGGTACGCCGAGAAGGTGAACAGCGGCCCCGGGACGGCCTGCGCGGCGCCGTACCCGGCGACGAAGTCCTGGGCGTTCACCCACCCCGGCGGGACGACCTGCGATTCCAGCAGCGGCAGGACGACGTGGCCGCCGCCGAAGACCATCGACCCGACGCGGTAGAAGGTGTCCGCCACGTCCACGGCCAGGCTGGCGGTCAGGCGGGCGGCGACCGGCAGCGCGATCAGCAGCGCGACGAACAGGCCCAGCGACAGGACGCCGGCGCGCCGCGAGACGGTCGTGCTGATCCGGCCGACCTGCGCGCCGGTGGTCGAGCGCCGGAACAGCAGCAGCCCCGCGAGCAGCCCGCAGCCGATCATCGCGATCTGCACCCAGGCCGCCCGCCAGGCCAGCGAGGCGGCGAGTGCCGCGGCGGCGATGAGGGCTTCCGGGAGGCCGCGGCACGCCGTCCGCGCCATCTGCCAGAGGGCCTGCCCCACCACGGCCACCGCCACGATCATCAGCCCGTGCAGCACGCCGGCCGGCACCCGACCGGCGAATCCGAGGGCGAACGCGAGCGCGATCGCCGACGGCAGCGTGAATCCGCACCACGCCGCGATGGCGCCCGGGATGCCGGCCCGCTTCAGCCCGACCGCGATCCCCACCTGCGAGGACGCCGGTCCGGGCAGGAACTGGCACAGGGAGACGAGGTCGGCGTACTCCTCGGCGCTCAGCCATCTCCGGCGGTCGACGTACTCGGTGCGGAAGTAGCCCAGGTGCGCGATCGGGCCGCCGAACGACGTGAGCCCGAGCTTGGTGCAGGTGCGCAGCACCTCCCCGACGGTTCCGGGGGGCGTGCGGTTCGCGGTCGCGGGCTCCGGCCGGTCGCTGTCGGGCACGGCCCCACCCTAGACGACGGCCGCACCCGGGCCGTCCCTTCGTCACGCGGTGGGTTGTACCCCGCTATCGGCCGCATAGCGGGGCAATACCCACCGCATCGCGCGACTGTGGTCAGGCGGTGTAGACCCGCTCGCCGGCCACCCAGGTCGCCGCCACCCGCGGGCGGGAGACGCGCACCGGGTCGTCCTCGAGCAGCACCAGGTCGGCCGGCTCACCGGGCGCGACGCGGCGGCCGTCGACGCTCGCCAACAGCGCCTCGCGGCGGGTGATGGACTCCGCCGGGTGCCACGGCTCGTCACCGTCGGCGCAGCGTCGGGAGGCGGCGTCGATCGCCAGCCACGGGTCGAGCGGCGCGACCGGGGCGTCGCTGCCGAGCGCCAGCGGCACGCCCGCGTCGATCATCGAGCGCAGCATGAAGCAACGGTCGGTCCGGTCGGCCCAGCAGGCGTCCGCCACCGCGCGGTCGTCGAGCAGGTGCGCCGGCTGCACGCTGGCCACCAGGCCGAGCCGCGCGAGCCGCGGCAGGTCCTCGCGCCGGGCGAGCTGGGCGTGCTCGACGCTGCCCCGGGCGCCGGTCTGCTCGAACGCGGAGAGGACGGCGTCCAGGGCGGCGTCGCCGATGGCGTGCAGCGCGACCGCGAGGCCGGCGCCGTCGGCGCGGCGCATCAGCGCGGCGAGCTCGTCGGGGCCGTAGTTGACCACGCCGGACGTCGGGTGGTCGGCCAGGGCGGACGTCGAGCCGTCGCCCACGCCGGACGTCGGGTGGTCGGCCAGGGCGGACGTCGGGCCGTCGGCGTACGGCTCGCAGCAGTACGCCGTCCCGGTGCCGAGGGAGCCGTCGACGATGACCTTCAGCGGCCCCATGGTGGCCAGGCCGCCGAGCGGGTCGCCGGTCCGCAGCCCGGCGGCGACCGCGGCGTCGAGGTCGTCGGGATAGACGCCGGTGCGCACCCGCAGCGGCGGCAGCCCGGGCGCGCGCCGCGCCCAGTGCTCGAAGCCGCGCTCGAACTCCAGGTCGACCACGCCGGTGACGCCGAGCCGGTGCGCCGCGGTGATCGCATCGGCGTAGTCCTCGGTCGTGGGGGCCAGCTCGAGCGCCGCGCCGATCCTCGGGTACGCGTCGAACCACTCGCGCTCGGCGACCACGTCGTCGCGCCACGGCAGGCCGGCCAGCTCGAGGGCCCGGCTGTTGAGCCACGCGTTGTGCGCGTCGCCGGAGATCAGCACGACCGGACGCTCCCCCGACACCCGGTCCAGTGCCCGGACGCCGGGCCGCTCGGCCCACGCGGCGAGGCGGTACCCGAAGCCGACCAGGACGCGCCCGCCGCCGCCGGCCGCGCCCACCCGCTGCAGCACCTCGTCGGGCGACGACGTCCCGGACAGGTCGAGCCGCCGGCCGGCCATCGCCCACTGGCCGAGGTGCACGTGCTTGTCCCACAGGCCCGGCATCAGCCAGCCGCCCGCGGCGTCGAAGGCGTCCGTCACGCCCGGCTGCGGGCCCGCATCGCCGACCGGTCCGAGCACGCCTCCGTCGATCACCACATCGGTCGTCCGGACGTCGGCGCCGACGATGCGGGCGTTGCGGATCAGGAGGCGGCGCGTCGTCACGCACCGATCCTGGCACAGGGATGGTCGGACGCCGGAGGCGTTGACATCGGCGATCCGCTCGGCCGACACTCTGCGGGATTCCCCGAAGGAGAACCGTGCCTCTGCCATCCGACGACGTGCAGCGTCTGTACGAGGCGATCCTCGGCGATGTCGAAGGACTCACGCGGCGCATCCTCGACGCCATCCGCACCGAGATCCCGCCGTACCAGGAGTTCCCGTACGACATCCACTACGCCGACAACGTCGTCAACCTCACCATGCAGCTCAGGTCGCTGGCGTCCGGCGACGAGCCGTCGCCCGAGGCGGCGGAGCACGCGCGCGCGATGGCCCGCACGCGGGTCGGCATGGATCTGCCGCTGGCCCAGGCCATCGCCGGCTATCACGTCGGGTTCCGCGAGCTGTGGAAGGAGGTCGTCCAGCGTGCCGGGGAGGACGCCGCGCTCCAGTCCCAGCTGCCGTTGGAGGTCGAGCGGATCTGGGGCTGGTTCCACCTCGTCTCCTCGGCGTACGCCGAGGAGTTCGTGCTGACCAGCCGTACCCGTGCCCTCAGCCGCGCCGACGCGCTGCGCCGGCTGGTCGCCGGGACCGGCGAGGACCTGTCCGTGGCGCAGCTGGAGACGACCGCCGCCGAGCTCGGCTTCGACCTCGGCACGCCGTTCCGCTCCTTCGTCACCGCGCAGCATCCCCGCGAGGTCCTCGATCGCCTCGACATCGGGTTCTCCGACCATGCCGACGCGACGTCCGCAGTCAGCGTCGGCGGTCACTGCGTGGTGGTCACTCAGCAATGCTCCGTGCCGGCGGGGGTCGCGCGGCTGCGCGCGGCCGGCGTGCGCGGGTGCATCGCGGTGGGGTTGAGCCGGCGCGGCGTCACGGGCATCCGCGACAGCTACGTCGACGGCTTGCGGCTGCTCGAGCTGCCCGACGACGGCAGCGACGTCCGCGAGTTCGAGAGCGAGTGGCCGCTGACGCTGCTGAACTCCGAGCGCGAGCGGATGCGGGAGCTGCTCGAGCCGGGGGTGGTCGTGGCCGCGGAGAACCCGCATCTCGCGCAGGTCGTGGTCGCATTCGCCGAGAACGAGTACTCCATCTCCGCCACGGCCCGTGCCCTGCACATCCATCCGAACACCGCGCGCTACCGGATCACCCGGTGGGAGGAGCTGACCGGCTGGAACCTGTTCACCGTGCGCGGTCTGCTGAGCTCGGTGGCGGCGCTGCAGAACGGCCGGTCCGGCCTCGCGCCCGGCGGACCGGATCGAGCGCGTCCCTAGAGTGCGCCCGTCGCCGTCGCCGTGGTCACCGCGCCCGATGCCGCGGACCCGACGGAGGCCGCGTATTTCGCGAACACCCCGCCCCGGTCCTTCGCCGGTGGCGCTGCCCAACGGGCACGACGCCGGGCGAGCACATCGTCCTCGACCAGGAGGACCACCGACCGCGCGGTGAGGTCGATGTCGACGGGATCGCCGTCCTCGACGAGCGCGATCGTTCCGCCGATCGCCGCCTCCGGCGCCACATGCCCGATGGCCACGCCGTGCGAGATGCCCGAGAACCGGCCGTCCGTGATCAGCGCGACCGACTCGCCCAGGCCCTGTCCGATGATCGCCGCCGTCACACGCGCGGTCTCGGACATGCCGGGACCGCCCACGGGCCCCTCGTACCGGATGACCACGGTGTCGCCGGGCACGACGTCGCCGGCGATCACCGCCCGGTACGCCGCGGGCTCGCTGTCGAACACGCGGGCGCGCCCGCGGTGCGAGCGCACCGTGGTGCCCGGCAGCTTCAGGACGGCGCCCTCCGGCGCCAGGTTGCCCCGGAGGATCAGCCACCCGCCCGTCGCGTCGATCGGCGCGAACGCCGGCGCCACGACGTCCTGTCCGGTCGGTAGGCCTCCGTCGCCGAGCCGCTCGGCCATCGTCTTCCCGTCGACGCCGCGGGCGCCCCCGTGCAGCAGCCCCGCGCGGAGCAGCTCACGCAGCACGACCGGCAGCCCACCGACACGATCGAGATCCGCCATGACGTACCTCCCCGACGGCGTGAAGTTGCCGATCCGCGGGGTGCGATCGCTGACCTCTCCGAACGCGTCGATGGCGAGGTCGCGGCCCGCTTCGTGGGCGATCGCCAGCAGGTGCAGGATCGCGTTCGTTGATCCGCCGATCGCTGCGGCAGCGGCGATCCCGTTCTCCAGCGCCTGGTCGCTCAGAACGTCGCGGGGCCGGATCCCGGAGCGGAGCGCGTGCATGACCAGGCGGCCGGACTCGTACGCGATCTCCGCGCGGCGGTCGCTGATCGATGGCGCCGACGACGAGTTCGCGGCGGTCAGCCCGAGCGTCTCGATCACGGCGCCCATCGTGTTCGCGGTGAACATCCCGGCGCACGAGCCGACGTGCGGTACGGCGACCCGCTCGAGCTCGGCCAGGTCGTCCGCGCCGATCTTCCCGGCGGCGAGCTCCCCCACGGCCTCGGCCACGCTCTGGATCGAGACGTCGTCGCCGCGGTAGCACCCCGGCGGCGTGCTACCGCCGTACAGATGCACCGCGGGGATGTTCATCCGCATCATGCCCATGACGCAGCCGGGGTTCGTCTTGTCGCACGCGCCGACCGTCACCATCGCGTCGAACGCGTACGCCGTCGCCGCGAGCTCGATCGAGTCGGCGATCAGCTCGCGGCTGATCAGCGAGGCGCCGCCGCGGGCGAGCACGCCGTCGCTGATCGAGACGGTGTTCACCTCCACCGAGGTCCCTCCCGCGTCCCGGATGCCGTCGGCCACGCGCCGCGCGAGGTCCCGCAGGTGGAAGTTGCACGGCATCGCGCCGCTCCAGGTGTTGGCGATGCCGACGATCGGGCGCTGCAGATCGTCGTCGGTCAGGCCCAGGGCGCGCAGCATCGAACGAGCGCCCACGTTACGGGGATCGGTCAGTGCCGCGCTTCTGGGCCGAGGGGCGCCGCCGGTGTGCTCGTCCACTACGGGTCCGTCCTGTCGTCGGGGGGTGGTGGTCCCTGGGTAGCGCCGTCGACCGGCCGCTGGCAAGGCCTCGGCGCACAATCCGTGAATTTCACGAAACGGCCGCCGAGATTCCTCGGGATTGTCAATTACCTCACAGGCCACCGGCGACCTAGCGTTGCTGCAACCCGCCGAGGTCGGTCGGACCGGCGGGCAATCCGGCGGGCGCGTCCGCATCGCGCCCCAGCTTCCTCCAGGAGATCCCATGACCACACCTGCCCTCGACGCGCGCGCCGGGCGTCCCGACATGGCCAGGCGCGCCACCGTGACCGCCATGATCGGCACCGTCATCGAGTGGTTCGACTTCATGATCTTCGCGCTGCTGGCCGCCGGCCTGTTCGCGAACCTGTTCTTCCCCGGGGACGACCCGACGCTCAGCACGCTGTCCTCCCTGGCCACGTTCACCGTCGGCTTCATCGCGCGCCCTCTCGGCAGCCTGATCTTCGGCCACATCGGCGACAGGTACGGCCGCCGCACCGTGCTGCTCTGGTCGATGGTGCTGATGGGCGCCGCGACCGCGGCCATCGGGCTGATCCCCGTCTACAGCACGGCCGGCGTCCGCGCGCCGATCCTGCTCGTGGCGCTGCGCATCATCCAGGGGCTCGCGCTGGGCGGCGAGTTCGCGGGCGCGGCCGCGATGATCGTCGAGCACGCGCCGCCGAAGAAGCGCGCCTTCCTCGCCGGCTTCGTGTCGTACTCCGCGGGCATCGGCTACCTCCTCGGCCTCGGCGTCATCTTCGGGCTCCAGGCGATCATGTCCAAGGCCCAGTTCGCATCGTGGGGCTGGCGGATCGCGTTCCTGATCAGCGTCGTCCTGATCGGCGTCGCGATCTACCTGCGCCGCTCGATCGACGAGACCGACACGTTCAAGAAGGTCGAGGCGCAGGCCGCGGAGCGCGCCACCCCGATCGTCGAGCTGTTCAAGACCCAGTGGCGCACCGTCGTCCTGGTGTTCTGCATGCACCTGGGAACGGCCACCGTGGCGTTCGTCGTGGCCACCTTCTTCATCTCGTACTCCCAGCTGGCGCTGGGGATCCCGGTCAACACGGTCCTCGGCGCCATCGCGCTGGGCACGATCGTCATCCTGTCGGTGGCCTGGTACTTCGGCAAGCTGGGTGATCGCATCGGACGTCGCAGGATGTTCCTGGCCGGGTGCACCGTGCTCGTCGTGGGCGCCTTCCCGATGTTCTGGCTGCTCGACACGGGCAGGTTCTGGCCGATCGTGCTCGCGGTGCTGATCGGGGCGCTGGCCCAGTACCTCGCCTACATGGTCGAGGGCGCGTACCTCTCCGAGCTGTTCCCGCCACAGGTCCGGGTCACCGGCGTCAACTTCGCCTTCCAGACCTCCTCGACCGTCGCCGGCGGCTTCGCCCCGCTGATCTGCCTCGCGCTGTGGCAGTGGGCCGGCCAGCGGTCGTGGGCGATCGCCGCCTACCTCGTCGTCATCGGGCTCATCTCGCTGGTGGCGGCGCTCATCGCCCGGGAGACCCGGCCGACGGACGCCGAGCACGAGCCGATCCGGCACGAGGACGACGCCGCCCTCGCCGGCATCTAGACCCACCACCGCACCGTCACCGAGGAGACCCATGACATCGGTAGCCGACCCCACCCGGCCAGATACCGACACGCCCGCCCGGACGCCGCGCCAGGAGATCCTGACCGGCACCGAGGCCGTCGTCCGCCTGCTGATCGAGCAGGCGAAGGCGGACCGGCGGGCCGGCCGCAACACGGGAGGATTCGCCTCCGGCTACCCCGGATCGCCCGTCGCCCGCATCCACGACCTGCTCGAGGAGCAGCGCGACGCCCTCGCCGCGCACGGTATCCACCCGGCCGCGGGGCTGAACGAGGAGCTCGCGGCGACCGCCGTCTGGGGCAGCCAGACCGTCACGGGGCTCGAGTCGGCGCAGGTGGACGGCGTGTTCGCCCTCTGGTACGGCAAGGCCCCGGGGGTGGATCGCGCGGGCGACGCGCTGCACCACGGCAACATCCGCGGGGCGTCACCGCACGGCGGCGTGCTCGTCGTCGCCGGTGACGACCCGAAGCCGAACGCGACGGTCTATCCCTCCGACAGCACGGCCACGCTGGCGTCGTGGGGCATGCCGGTGCTCTATCCGGGGAACATGCAGGAGGTCCTCGACCTGGGCCTGCACGGCTACGCCCTGTCCCGCGCGAGCGCGCTGTGGGTCGGGATGAAGCTGGTCACCGACGTGGCCGACGGCTCGGCGACGGTCGACCTCGACCCGGACCGGATCGCCCCGGTCGTGCCCGCCCTCACCTTGGACGGCGCGCCGTTCGTGCCGAAGATCCGGATCAACGACGCGGGCGTGGGCATGCTCGAGGCCGAGCGCGATCTGTACCTCGGCCGGCTGGCGATGGCCGCGGAGTACGCCCGCGTCAACGACCTGAACCCCGTGCACAGCGGCGATCAGCGGGCGACGGTGGGCCTGGTCGCTCCTGGCAAGACCTACTACGACCTGCGCCAGGCGCTGGACAGGCTCGGCCTGGACGACGCGCGGCTCACCGAGCACGGCATCCGGCTCAAGCAGGTGCGGCTGCTGCACCCGCTGTCCCCGCGGGAGTGGACCGACTTCGCCGCCGGGCTCGACGAGATCATCGTGGTCGAGGAGAAGCAGCCGCTGCTGGAGCGCCAGCTCAAGGACGTCTACTACGCCGCCGAGCATCGGCCGACCCTGGTCGGGCGGCACACCCCCGAGGGTGCCGAGTTCCTGCCGGTCGGCGGCGAGCTCGGCATCGACCAGATCGCGCGGATCGTGGGCAACCGGCTGCGGGAGACCCACAATCTCGTCCTCGACGAGCCCGCGCGCCAGCCGCGGGTGCGGCCGCTGCTGCCGCTCGCGACCGCCCGCACCGGCTTCTTCTGCTCCGGCTGCCCGCACAGCACCTCGTTGCGCGCCCCGAAGGACGCGCAGGTCGGGGCCGGGATCGGCTGCCACATCATGGGGCTGCTGATCGACCGCGACGAGTACGGCGACATCCGCAGCTACACCCAGATGGGTGGCGAGGGTGCGCAGTGGGTCGGGATGCAGCCCTTCGCCGCCGACAAGCACCTCATCCAGAACCTCGGCGACGGCACGTACCACCACTCGGGCAGCCTCGCCGTCCGGCAGGCGATCTCGGCCGGCGTCAACATCACCTACAAGCTCCTCGTCAACGGCACCGTGGGCATGACCGGCGGTCAGGACATCTCCGGCGGCATGCGGGTGCCCGACCTCGTGCGCGAGCTGCTGGCCGAGGGGGTCGCCAGGATCGCGATCACGACCGAGGACCCGGCTCGCTACCGGCGGGTCCGCCTGCCCCGCGGGGTGAAGGTGCACCACCGCGACGCCCTCATGGACGTGCAGGAGGAGCTGCGGGCGGTCCCGGGCGTCACGGTGCTGATCCACGACCAGGAGTGCGCGTCCGAGCGGCGGCGCCGCTGGCGCGCCGAGGGCTCGAAGCCGACCACCCGCGTCGTGATCAACGAGCGGGTGTGCGAGGGCTGCGGGGACTGCAACGTGCAGTCCCAGTGCCTGTCGGTACAGCCCACGACCACGCCCTTCGGGCGCAAGAACACGATCCATCAGTCGAGCTGCAACCTCGACTTCTCCTGCGTGAAGGGCGACTGCCCGTCGTTCATGACCGTCGAGGTCAAGAACGCGCGCAAGGATCGCGTCACCGCCCCCGAGCCGCCCGCCGTCCCCGAGCCCAGCAAGCTCGCCCGCGCGTCCGAGCTCAACGTGCAGCTCGCGGGCATCGGCGGCACCGGGGTCGTCTCGGTGAGCCGGGTCCTCGCGGCCGCCGCGGCGCTCGAGGGCCGCCAGGCCCGCGCGCTCGACCTGACCGGCTCGACGATCAAGGCCGGCCCGGTGGTCTCGCACATCCACATCCGCGACACCGACACCGCCGCGCCGTCGAAGCTCGACGCCGGGTCGGCGGACCTGTTCATCGCATTCGACCTGCTGACCGCCGTGACGCCCGAGAACCTGCTCGCGGCGTCCCCCCGACGCACCGTGCTGGTCGCCTCGACCAGCGCCGTGCCGACCGCGCAGATGGCGATCGACTCCACGGTGCGCTACCCCGCGCTGGCCGAGCTTCGATCGCAGATCGACGCCGTCACGCGTCACGAGCACAACGCGTATCTCGACGTCGAGCAGATCGCCGGCGCGCTGTTCGGGAACCACATGGCCGGCAACGCCCTGCTGCTCGGCGTCGCCTACCAGCGCGGCGCGATCCCGATGTCGTCGGACAGCATCGAGCAGGCGATCCGCGAGGACGGGATCGCCGTCGAGCAGAACCTCTCGGCCTTCCGCTGGGGACGCGCGCTCGTGCACGACCCGCAGCTCGTCGCCGGTCTCGCGCCGGACGCGAACGCCGCCGGGCACGGCCTGCTCGATGCGGCGTCGCGGGCGCTGATCGCCGGCGTCGGCGCCGAGGGCGCGCTCGCCGAGCTGCTCGCGGTGCGCATTCCCGACCTGATCGGCTACCAGAACCGGCGCTATGCGCAGGAGTACGCCGATCTCGTGGCGCGGGCCAAGCGGGCCGAGGACGCCATCGGCGGCGACGGCTCGTTCGCCGAGACCGTGGCGATCCAGGCACACCGCCTGATGGCCTACAAGGACGAGTACGAGGTGGCGCGGCTGCACCTGCTGGACTCGGCACGGATGCAGGTCGAGGGCGAGTTCGGGACCGGCGCGACCGTCTCCTGGAACCTGCAGCCGCCGATCCTGAACGGGCTCGGCCTCACCCGGAAGGTCCGGCTCGGCCCGTGGTTCGCGCCGGCCCTCGGCGCGCTGACCGGCCTGAAGAGGCTGCGCGGCACGGTCGCCGACCCGTTCGGCCGCGCGGTCGTGCGCCGCCTCGAGCGCGAGCTCGCGGCGCACTACCGCGAGCTGATCGAGTCCGTCTCGGCCGCGCTCACCGCCGGCAACCACGCGCACGCCGTCGAGCTGGCCGGGACGGCGGACGTGATCCGCGGCTACGAGCAGGTCAAGCTCCGCAACGTCGCCGAGTACCAGGACCGGGTACGCCGCGCCGCCGCGCCGGTCGGCGTCCCGGTACCCCGGCTCGACCGGATCGACACGCTCACTACGAAGGGACGGCAGCATGCCGCAGACCACTAGCCTCACCGACGACCTCGCGCACTGGCCGGAGACGATCGCCGCGAGCTACCCACGCGTGGTGCTCAGCCCCGGCGACTTCGTCGGCGGCCCCCTCGATCCGTTCCCGGCGGCGCTGAACGACCTCGACCCCGACGTGGCGTACGCCGTGGCCGACGCGACCCTGCAGCGGGTCGTCGCCCGCACCGGAACGCGGATCGCCGGCTACAAGATCAGCGTCGCGAGCGCCCGCGACCAGGCCTCGATCAACGCGACGGAGCCGGTGCTCGGGGCCCTCACGAACGAGCAGCTGCGGCCCTCGGGCGCGCAGATCGGCCTCGACCTCGCCAACAGCCCGCTGCTCGAGCCGGAGATCGCGATGCGCACGGTGCGCGAGCTGACGCCCGAGGCGACGCTGGAGGAGATCGCGGGCGGGGTCGAGCTCACCGCCGCCATCGAGGTGCCGACCTCGCGCTTCCGCGGCTGGCTGCCCGCCGACGGCCCCGGTGTCATCGGCGTCGGCGGGCTGATCGCCGACAACGCCGTCGCCGGCTGCGTCGTCCTGGCGGACCGCTGGATCCCGGGCATCAGCCCCGAGGCGATGGAGCGCGTGACGGTCCGGCTGACGCTCCCCGACGGCGGCACCGTCGACGGTCACGCGCTGAACGTGATCGGCGGGCCGTACGCCGCGATGCGGTGGCTCGTGGGCAAGCTCGGCCGGCTCGGGCGCGCGCTGCCGGTCGGGTCGATCGTCTCCAGCGGCACGCTCGCGCCACCGACCCGCGTGGTCGCCGGGCGCTACGTGGCGACCTTCGACTCGGGTCTCGGGACCAGCTCGGTTACGTTCAGCTGACACCGATAGGAAACGGAGCACACATGGATCTGCATCTCGAGGGCCGGCACTTCCTGATCACCGGCGGTTCCACCGGCCTGGGGCTCGGGCTCGCCCGCACGCTCGTCGACGAGGGCGCGCACGTCCTGCTGGTCGGGCGCAGCCAGGACAAGCTGGACGCCGCCGCGCAGCAGCTCACCGACGCGGGCGCGTCGGGCCGCGTGCTGACCAAGCCCACCGACGTCCGCGACCCGGACATCCTGCAGGCCGCGATCGACACCGCCGAGCGCGAGTGGGGCGTGCTCGACGGGCTGGTCAACAACGCCGGCGTGCACACCAGCGGCGGCTTCGAGAACACCACGGACGAGGAGTGGCAGGCCGACTTCGAGCTGAAGCTGCTGGCGAAGGTCCGCGGCATCCGGCAGAGCCTCCCGCTGCTGCGCAAGAGCGACGCGCCGTCGGTGCTGAACGTGCTGAGCATCTTCGCGAAGTTCCAGCCGCCGCGGTCGATGCCGAGCTCGGTGTACCGCGCGGCGGGGCTGGCGCTGACCAACGGCCTGTCGCGCGACCTGGCCGCCGACGGCATCCGGGTCAACGCGACCCTCATCGGCTTCGTGCACAGCGACCAGTGGGTGCGCGGCGCGGCGGCGTCCGACCAGCCGGTCGAGGACTGGGAGGCCAAGCGCGCGTCGGACCTCGGCGTCCCGCTCGGTCGGGTCGGCCGCACCGAGGAGTTCGCCGACATCGCGGCGTTCCTGCTGTCGCCGCGCGCCGGCTATCTGACCGGTACGGCGATCAACGTCGACGGCGGCCTGTCGATGGTCATCTGAGAGACCGGAGAACGACATGCCCCGCAAGGTTCCTACGGTCGCCGACCTCAAGCCCTTCTTGAAGGTCCGCAAGCCGATCCTCGACCGCACCACCAGCCGGCTGGCCAGATCCCAGAGCGTCGGCGATCTCGCCCGGTTCGCGCGCCGCCGCGTGCCGAAGTCGGTGTGGGAGTTCGTCTCCGGCGCCGCCGAGGACGAGATCACCCTCGACGAGAACCGGCGGGCGCTCGCCCGCGTGCGGTTCACGCCGCGGGCCTACGGCCAGGTCGCCACGCCCGACATATCCACGACGATCCTCGGCAGGCCCGCACCGTCGCCCATCATCATCGCTCCCACGGGGTTCACCCGGCTCAGCCACCACGAGGGCGAGTCCGCGGTGGCGCGCGCCGCGGAGGACGCCGGCGCCCCCTACTGCCTGTCCACGATGGCGACCACCTCGATCAGCGACGTCGCCGACGCGGCACCCGGCGGGCGGAACTGGTTCCAGGTCTACCTGATGCGCGACCGCAGCATCACCGAGGCGCAGCTGGCCGAGGCCAAGGCGGCGGGCTACGAGGCGCTGATGCTCACCATCGACACCCCCGCCACGGGGCTGCGCCGCAGGGACCTGCGCACCGGGTTCGACATCCCGCCCCGCCTCACCGGCCGTGCGTTGCTGGACATGACGGTCAACCCCCGCTGGGTGTACGACCTGGTGACCCACGAGCCGCTGAAGTTCGCCGCGCTCGGCGAGGAGTCCCCGTTCCAGCGGTGGGGACAGTCCGGCGTCGTGGTCGAGCAGGAGATGCGCCCCGAGCACATCGCGTGGCTGCGCGAGCGGTGGGACGGACCGGTCATCGTCAAGGGCGTGATGAGCGCCGAGGACGCGATCGACTCGGTGGACGCCGGCGCCGCCGGAGTCGTGGTGTCCAACCACGGCGGACGGCAGCTCGACCGCACCGAGGCCTCGATCACCGTGCTGCCGCGGGTTCGTGACGCGATCGGTGACCGCGCGGAGGTCTACGTCGACTCCGGGTTCCGCTCCGGCGCCGATATCGCCGCCGCGATCGGGCTCGGCGCCGACGCGGTGCTGATCGGCCGGCCGTACCTCTACGGGCTGATGATGGCCGGCCAGGACGGCGTGCAGAAGTGCCTGCAGATCCTCCGCGCCGAGCTGCGCCGCACCATGATGCTGCTCGGCACGCCGACGCTGCGCGACATCGGACCGCAGCACGTCTCGTTGGCGGCGCCGGGCGCACCGGAGCAGGCCGACGAAACGGGGAGGAGCAGCCGTGTGGGCCAAGCACGTTGATCGGCCGCGGCACGTCGCGGGGATCGAGGTCGACCCGCCGTCGGCCGACGATCTCGGCGAGGGCGAGGTGCTGCTGCGGTTCCTCGCGGGCGGCCTGTGCGGCAGCGACGGCCCCTTCTACCGCGGCAACGCCAATCCCTGGCTCGGCGCGGGCGAGGTGCACCCCGGCACCCCGATGCACGAGATCGTCGGCGAGGTGGTCGCCACCCGCTCCGAGCTGCACGAGGTCGGCACCCGGGTCGTCGGGTGGGCCGACGGCTGGAACGCCCTCCAGGAGTACGTGGTGGTGCGCGGCTCGTCGGTGCTGGCCTACGACCCCGAGCTGTCCCCCGCGCACGCGCTGATGCTGCAGCCGCTGGCCTGCGTGATCTACGCGGTGGAGCAGCTGGGACCGACCACCGGCCGCGACGCGGCCGTGCTGGGGCTGGGGCCCATCGGCGTGCTGTTCGCGCACGTCCTGGCCAACGGCGGAGCGGCCAGCGTCACGGGGGTCGACGTGATCGACCGCAGCGACGTCGCGGGCTTCTTCGGCGTGGACCGCTTCGAGCATCACACCACGAGCTCCTGGCTCGCCGCGCTGGTGGCCGCCGACGGTCCCCGGCGCAGCGAGTTCCTCGCCAGCGGAACGAACGAGAACCGGCCCGACCTCATCGTGGAGGCCATCGGTCACCAGGTGAGCTCGCTGACGCACGCCCTCGAGGCGGTCCGCGAGCGCGGGCTCGTCTTCTACTTCGGCATCCCGGACGACCCGGTCTACCCGGTCCCGGTGGAGCTGATGCTGCGCAAGCACCTCACGCTGAAGTCCGGGACCACGCTGGAGCGCCGGCGGGTCCTGGCAGCGGCGAACGACTACGTGAAGCGGTACCCCGAGTTCCCTGGGCGCTACGTCACGCGCACCTACCCCGTCGCCGAGGCGGACGCCGCGTACCGCGCAGCGTTCACTCCGGCACCTGGGCAGCTGAAGGTCGCCATCACCGACCAGCCGGCGTAGCCGCGACGCAGGAGCAGGGGCCGCGCCACAGCGCGGCCCCTGCTCCGGTGTCCTCGTCGCTACTCGGCGTCGAGATCCTGCTCGACGAGCGCCGCGATCGTCCGCATCGCGGCCTCGTCGTCGCTGGAGACCACCACGTCGTCGCCGCAGGACGCGCCGAGCGTCATGATCATCAGTGACGAGTCGGCGTCCACCGGGTCGCCGCCCGGGACGGCGAGGGTGACGTCGGCATCGAGCTCCTCGGCCTTCTCGGAGATGATCGTCGCGGGGCGGGCGTGCAGGCCCACGGAGGAGCCGACCTTCACGGTGATGCTGGGCATGGTTGTTCCTTTCGAAGGGGTGGTGGCGGGTCTCGAAGGGTCGCGACGAATCGTCGCACGGGCTCAGACGGTGACCGGGGCGTCGTCCTCGACGGCGGTCCGCCGCGCGCCGGTGCTCTTGGCGACCGTCACCGCGGCCGCGGCGACCAGGACGCCCGCGAGCAGCGCGACGAAGAACATCAGGATGCCGCTGACGGCGAACAGCACGAACACTCCACCGTGCGGCGCCGAGAGCTGCACTCCCGAAGCCATCGAGATCGCTCCCGTGACCGCACCGCCGGCCATGATGGAGGGGATCACCCGGACCGGATCCGCGGCGGCGAAGGGAATCGCGCCCTCGGAGATGAAGGACGCCCCCAGCAGCCACGCGGCCTTGCCGTTCTCGCGTTCTGCCGCGTTGTACAGCCGCGGACGGACCGCGGTGGACAGCGCCAGCGCCAGCGGCGGCACCATCCCGGCCAGCATGACGGCCGCCATGATCTTCAACGTCGCCGGCTGGTCGACGTTCAGCCCCGCGGTCGCGAACGCGTACGCCGCCTTGTTGACCGGCCCGCCCATGTCGAAGCACATCATCAGCCCCAGGATGGCGCCGAGCGCGATGGCACTCGTGCCCGACATGCCGTTGAGCGCGTCCTGCAGGGAGGTGGTGACCCAGGCGAGCGGTCGGCCGAGCACGACGAGCATCAGGCCGCCGGAGATGAGGGTGGCCAGCAGCGGGATGACCACCACCGGCATCAGGCCGCGCGCGAACGCGGGGACCTTCCAGCGGGCGATCCACGCGGCGACGAAGCCCGCGAGGATGCCGCCGACCAGGCCGCCCAGGAATCCCCCGCCGGTGAACCCGGCCACCGCGCCCGCGGTGAACCCGGGGGCGATGCCGGGCCGATCGGCGATGGCGTAGGCGATGTAGCCGGCGAGGGCCGGGACCAGGAAGCCGAACGCGAGCGCGCCGAGCTTGAACAGGGCGGCGCCGAGGTAGAGCGTGAAGCCGCTGCCGAGCAGCGCGTGCGGGCTCAGCGATCCGTCGGGGAGGTTGGTCAGCGAGTGGGTGCCGAGCACGAAGTCCGCGAGCGACGTTGCCCCGTCCTTGCCGAAGCCGCTCTTGGCGACCTCGTAGCCGCCGAGCAGGAAGCCGAGCGCGATGAGCAGGCCGCCGGCCGCGACGAAGGGGATCATGTAGCTGACGCCGGTCAGCACGGCGTTCTTCAGCTTCGCGCCCCAGCCGCCCGCGCGGGCCGGCGCTCCGTCCCCGGACGCCGCCGTCCCGGACACCCGGCGCGCCTGCGGGTCACCGGCCGCCGCGATCGCGCGCGCGACCAGTTGGTCGGCCTCGTGGATGCCGTTCTTGACGCTCGTGGAGATCTCCGGCAGCCCGGCGAACCGGTCCTTGTCGCGGACCCCGACGTCGGTGGCGAAGATGATCGCGCTGGCCTTCGCGATGACCGCCGGGTCGAGCTTGTCGGCGCCGACCGAGCCCTGCGGCTCGACGACGAGGTGGACGCCGGCCTTCTTGCCCGCGTTCTCCAGGGCCTCGGCCGCCATGAAGGTGTGCGCGATGCCGGTCGGGCAGGCGGTGACCGCGAGGATGGTCATCGGCTCACCCGCGCGAGCGCTGGCCGTGGCAGTGCCGGAAGCGGGGTTCGACGGCGAAAGCGGGGAAGCGTGCCCGCTTTCGCCGGCAAAGCCCGCTTCGGCGGCAGCGCCGCTCGTGGTCGCGGCAGCGCCCGTCGTGGTCGCCGCCGCGTCGCCCGTTGTCGCGGCCGAGCCGGCGGGTGCGGCAGCCGCCGCCTCCTTGGGGGCCGGCGGCTGGACCGCGTCGCGGACCAGGTCGACGATCTCCTGCTCGGTCTGCGCCGCGCGCAGCGCGGCGGTGAACTCCTTGCGCACCAGCGCCCGCGCCAGCTGGGTCAGCAGCTTCATGTGCACCTGGTCGCCGCTGGCCGGCGCCGCGATCATGAAGACCAGGTCGGCCGGGCCGTCCTTCGCCCCGAAATCGATCTCCGGCGAGAGCCGGGCGAAGGCGAGCGTCGGCTCGAGCACGTACTCGGACCGGCAGTGCGGGATCGCGAACCGGCCGGGCATGCCGGTCGACGACTTCGCCTCGCGGGCGAACACGTCGGCGGCCAGGCGGCCGGCGTCGGTGCTGCGCCCGGCCTCCGCGATGCGCGCGGCCAGCGCGGTGATCACGTCGTCCTTCGTCGCGCCGTACGCGGCATCGAGGTCGACCAGCTCGGTGGTGATGAGCTCAGCCATTGTTGCTCCTAGGGTCGGTCCGATGCGCGGGCGGCATCGTGGGTGAGGGGTACGCCGCACTGCGCGCGCCGTACAGGTCGAGGTCGTCAGGGGTGGGCATGGTGGTGCCGGGCAGCGCCGCCGCGGCGCTGCCGTAGGCGACGGCGTACCGCAGCCGTTCCGCGGGTTCCGCGCCTGCGGCGTCGGCGAGCAGGTACCCGGCGAGCGCCGAGTCGCCGGCGCCGACGGTGCTGGCGACGGTGATCGGCGGCGGCGTCGCCGTCCACGCGCCGTCCGGCGTCACCAGCGCGGCGCCGGCACCGCCGAGGGTCAGCAGCACCGCGCCGACGCCGCGCGCCAGCAGGCCGCGCGCGGCGGCGAGGGCCTCGTCGAGGTCGCTCTCGAGGACCGCGGCCGACGTGCCGGTGAGGCTCGCGAGCTCCTCGCTGTTGGGCTTGATCAGGTCGGGCAGGACGGCGCCCTCGAGCAGCGCGGTCAGCGGCGCCCCGCTGGTGTCGACCGCGACGCGGCGTCCGGCGCCCTTGAGGTCGGCGACCAGCGCGGCGTACCAGCGCGGGGGCACGCCGGCGGGCAGCGAGCCGGCGAGCACCACCCAGCCGCCGGCGACGGAGCTCTCGCGAAGCGCCCGCGCCAGCGCCGCGCGCTGCTCGGCGGTCGGCGGATGCCCCGGCGCGTTGAGCTTGGTCGTGCGTCCGCCGGGCTCGACGACGGTCACGTTGACGCGGCAGCGCACCCCGGTCGGCACGTTGACGACGTGGACGCCGGCGTCGTGCAGGCCCTCGATCACCGGGTCCGCGACGTCCGCGGGCAGGACGGCGCACGCCTCGTGCCCGGCGAGCGCGAGCACCCGGGCGACGTTGACGCCCTTGCCCCCCGCCTGGTCGACGACGCGCACCGCGCGGTGCACCTCGCCGGGGACCAGCGGCTCGGCGAAGGTCATCGTGCGATCGACGCTGGGGTTGGCGGTCAGGGTCACGATCATGCGATCACCACATCGATGTCGAGGGCCTCGAGGGCGGCGACGTCCTCGTGCGAGATGCCGTCGTCGGTGACGAGCGCGTCGATCGCGCTGAGCTCGGCGAACCGGTTGAGCGACTCCTCGCCGAGCTTGCTGGAGTCGGCGAGCACCACGACCCGGCGTCCGGCGCGCACCATAGCCGCCTTGGCGAACGCCTCGTCGGGATCCGGCGTGCTCAATCCGTAGTCCAGCGACAGGCCGTTGGTGCCCAGGAAGGCGACGTCGACGCGCAGCGCATCGAGCGCCGCCACGGCCTGGGGCCCGACCGCCGCCTGGCTCTCCGCGCGCAGCCGGCCGCCGATCATCTGCACCTGCAGGCTGCCGTTCTCCAGCACGATGGCCGCGGTCGCGGGGGCGTTCGTGGCCACGGTGAGGCGCGAGGCCGCGCCGAGACGGGCGGCGAGGGCACGGGTGGTGGTGCCGGCGTCCAGGATGATGCTGCCGCCGGCACCGGGCAGCAGCTGCAGCGCGGCGAGCGCGATCGCGTCCTTCTCCCCGGAGGCCACGAGCTCGCGCTCGGTGAACCGCGGCTCGAAGGAGGTCGTGGCGCCCGCCGGCACCGCACCCCCGTGCACCCGGCGCAGCACCCCTTCGCGCTCGAGCTGGTCGAGGTCGCGGCGCACCGTCTCGGTGGTCACGCCGAACCGCTCGGCGGTCTCGCGCACCGAGATCCGTCGTCGGGCGGCGACCTCCCGGGCGATCTCGGCGTGGCGTTCGGTGGCGTACATGCCTGGCTGCTCCTGATGTGGCTCTGCGTGGCTTCAGTGCGGAAGAATGTTGCTTTCATGTTGTTTTCTACGGCAGCAGTGTTGACCTGTCAAGACATTGCGCCGTACCGTAGCGGAAACCCCACATAAACCCACATGACTGCACACGTGGAGGACTCGTATGGCTACCAACGCGCAGGTTCGCACCGGCACCCCCGTCGTCCAGGGAATCGCCCTCGGGCCGGTCGTCCGCCCGGCGCCCGGCATCGATCTCGGCGAGCTGCCGGGCCCGCGCACCGACGCGGAGGGCGAGAAGCAGCGGTACGCCGACGCCGTCGCGGCGGTCAGCGAACGGCTGCGGGCCCGCGCCCGGGCGGCCACCGGCGTCGCCGCCGAGGTGCTCCTGGCGCAGGTCGCCCTCGTCGGCGACAAGGGCCTGCGCAAGAGCGCCGCCCGGCTCATCGACGCCGGCGCCGGCGCGGAGCAGGCGATGGACGGCGCGGCCGGCCAGTTCGTGGAGATGTTCACCAAGCTCGGCGGCCTGATGGCCGAGCGCACGACCGACCTGTGCGACCTGCGCTCGCGGGTCATCGCCGAGCTGCTCGGGCGTCCCGAGCCGGGGGTGCCCTCCCCCGACGTCCCCTCGGTGCTGATGGCGGACGACCTCGCGCCCGCCGACACCGCCACCCTCGACCCGGCCACCACGATCGCCCTGGTCACCCGGCTCGGCGGGCCGACCAGCCACACCGCGATCATCGCCCGCCAGCTGGGCGTGCCGTGCATCGTCGCGGCACCGGTCGGCGACATCCCCGCGGGTACCACGGTGCTGGTGGACGGCGGCAGCGGCACCATCACGATCGACCCCGATCCCGCCGAGGCGCAGGCGCTGATCGCCCGCGACCGCGCCACCCGGGCCGCGGCGGCCGCGTTCACCGGGCCGGGCGGGACGCAGGACGGGCACCGCGTGCAGGTCCTGGCCAACGTCCAGGACGGTCCCAGTGCCGAGCGGGCGCGCCGCGGCGCGGCCGAGGGCGTCGGGCTCTTCCGCAGCGAGCTGGCGTTCCTCGGCCGCGACCACGAGCCGACCGTCGAGCAGCAGTCCGAGGTGTACGGCGCGGTGCTGCGGGCGTTCGAGGGCCGCAAGGTCGTCATCCGCACCCTCGACGCGGGCAGCGACAAGCCGATGAAGTTCGCCAACCTGGCCCACGAGGACAACCCCGCCCTCGGCGTCCGCGGCTCTCGGCTCGCGGTGGCCAACCCCGGCCTGATGAGCCGGCAGCTCGACGCGATCGCCGACGCGGCGGCGCGGACCGCGCAGTCGCCGTGGGTCATGGCGCCGATGATCGCGACCGCCGCGGAGGCCGCCGACTTCGCCCGCCAGGTCCGGGAGCGGTCGCTGACCCCCGGCGTGATGGTCGAGATCCCCTCCGCCGCGCTGCGCGCCCGCGAGCTCCTGCAGCACGTCGACTTCCTGTCGATCGGCACCAACGACCTGTCCCAGTACACGATGGCCGCGGACCGGCTGTCGGCCGATCTCGCCGAGTTGACCGACCCGTGGCAGCCGGCGGTGCTGCAGCTCATCGAGATGACGGCGCGCGCCGGCGCGGAGGCGGGCAAGCCCGTCGGCGTCTGCGGGGAGGCGGCCGCCGACGCCATGCTCGCCTGCGTGCTCGTCGGGCTGGGGGTCACGTCGCTGTCCATGGCGGCGTCCGCGGTCGGCACGGTGGGCGCCGCTGTCGCGGGCGTCTCGCTGGAGCAGTGCCGCCGCGCGGCCGGGGCCGCGCTCGAGGCCGCGTCCCCTGCCGCGGCGCGCGCGGGAGCCGCCGAGGCACTCGGTCGCTAGCGCATCGCTACGATCGGGCTCAGCCTCGCGATCACCGCGCGCACAGCGAAAGGACCCGCCGATGTGGGCAAAGTACGTCGACCGTCCCCGCCACGTGGCCGGAATCGATGTCGAGCCCCCGGACCCCGCGACGCTGGCGGACGGTGAGGTGCTGCTGCGATTCCTCGTCGGCGGCCTCTGCGGCAGCGACGGCCCGCGGTGGCGCGGGCACACCCATCCGTTCACGCCCGGCCCCGGACCGCACCCCGGCACGCCGATGCACGAGATCGTCGGCGAGGTGGTCGCCACCCGCTCGCGGCTGCACCAGGTCGGCGACCGCGTCGTCGGGTGGGCCGACCGCTTCGACGGGCTCCAGGAGTACCTGGCCACCGGCGAGGAGGCGGTCCTCGCGTACGACGAGTCGCTCACGCCGGTGCAGGCGCTCATGCTGCAGCCGCTGGCCTGCGTTATCTACGCCGTCGAGCAGATGGGCCCGGTCGCCGGGCGGGACGCCGCGATCCTGGGGTTGGGGCCGATCGGCGTGCTCTTCGCGCACGTGCTGAAGCACGCCGGCGCCGCGAGCGTCACGGGGGTGGACGTCGTCGACCGCAGCGACGTCGCCGACTACTACGGCGTCGACCGGTTCGAGCACCACAGCACCAGCTCCTGGGCGGCGTCGCTGACGGCGTCCTCGCGGCGCCCGGATCTGGTCGTGGAGGCGATCGGTCACCAGGTCGGCTCACTGACGCACGCGGTCGAGGCGGTGCGCGACGGCGGGTTCATCTTCTACTTCGGCATCCCCGACGACCTGGTGTACCCCCTGCCGATGGGCCTCATGCTGCGCAAGCAGCTGACCTTGAAGGCCGGCACCACCGTCGAGCGGCGCCGCGCGCTAGCGGCTGCGGATGCCTACGTGCGCGAGCACCCGGACCTGCCGGGGCGCTACATCACCGGCGTGTACCGGCCCGAGGAGGCCGACGCCGCCTATCGGGCGGCGTACACCCCGGCGCCCGGCCAGCTCAAGATCGTCATCTCCGCCGTCCCGCGTTAGCCGCACGCTGCCCGGCCGCCGGACGCCGCCCACGACAAAGCGGGCTTCGTCGCCGGAAGCGGGGAAACTTCCCCTCTTTCGCCTTCGAAACCCACTTTGGCCCGCCGCCGCGGCCGCCGCGCCGCGGCACGGCGTACGACGAAGGGCCGCCTCCCTCGCGGGAAGCGGCCCTTCGGCTGATCGGTAGCGAGCGCTACTTCAGGATCTTGGTGACACGGCCGGCGCCGACGGTGCGGCCGCCCTCGCGGATGGCGAAGCGCAGGCCCTCCTCCATGGCGATCGGCTGGATGAGCTTGACGGTCATCTCGGTGTTGTCGCCCGGCATGACCATCTCGGTGCCCTCGGGAAGGGTCACGACGCCGGTCACGTCGGTGGTCCGGAAGTAGAACTGCGGACGGTAGTTGTTGAAGAACGGGGTGTGGCGGCCGCCCTCATCCTTGCCCAGGATGTAGACGTTCCCCTCGAACTCCGTGTGCGGAGTGATCGAGCCCGGCTTCACGACGACCATGCCGCGCTCGACGTCCTCGCGCTTGGTGCCGCGCAGCAGCAGACCGACGTTGTCGCCGGCCTCGCCGTAGTCGAGCAGCTTGCGGAACATCTCGACACCGGTGACGGTGGTCTTCTGCGACTGCTCGCGGATGCCGACGATCTCGACTTCCTCGTTGACGTTGACGCGGCCACGCTCGATGCGGCCGGTGACGACGGTGCCACGACCGGTGATCGTGAAGACGTCCTCGATCGGCATCAGGAACGGCTTGTCGGTGTCGCGCTCGGGATCCGGGATGAACTCGTCCACGGCGTCCATGAGCTCGGCGACCTTGGCGCCCCACTCCGGATCGCCCTCGAGAGCCTTCAGGCCCGAGACGCGGATGACCGGAGCATCGTCGCCCGGGAACTCGTACTGCGACAGCAGCTCGCGGACCTCGAGCTCGACGAGCTCCAGGATCTCGTCGTCCACGTCGGGCGAGTCGCACTTGTTGAGCGCGACGACGATGTACGGAACGCCGACCTGGCGGGCCAGGAGCACGTGCTCCTTGGTCTGCGGCATCGGGCCGTCGGTGCCCGAGACGACCAGGATCGCGCCGTCCATCTGCGCCGCACCGGTGATCATGTTCTTGATGTAGTCGGCGTGGCCCGGAGCGTCGACGTGAGCGTAGTGACGCTTCTCGGTCTGGTACTCCTGGTGCGAGACGTTGATCGTGATACCGCGCTGCTTCTCCTCAGGCGCGTTGTCGATCTCGTCGAAGGCAGCAGCCTTGTTCAGGTCCGGGTACTTGTCGGCCAGAACCTTGGTGATCGCGGCAGTCAGGGTGGTCTTGCCGTGGTCGACGTGACCGATCGTGCCGATGTTTACGTGCGGCTTAGTCCGCTCGAACTTGGCCTTCGCCACTGGTGTCCTCCTCGGGACGTTGGGTACGCCGTTTACGACGTGCCATGTTTGGAACCTTGTTGATTATTGCTGATGCGCCGGACGGACTGTCCGCCGCACCGGGAGCCGCGGCCCCGGACGATTACTCGCCCGTGGCCTTGGCGACGATCTCCTTCGCCACGTTCGCCGGAACCTCGGCGTACGAGTCGAAAACCATGCTGTACGACGCGCGGCCCTGGGTGCGCGAGCGCAGGTCGCCCACGTAGCCGAACATCTCCGACAGCGGAACCTGGGCGCGGACGACGCGCGAGCCGCTGCGCTCCTCCATGGCCTGGATGATGCCGCGGCGCGAGTTCAGGTCGCCGATGACGTCGCCCATGTTCTCCTCCGGGGTCACGACCTCGACGGCCATGACCGGCTCGAGGATGACCGCCCCGGCCTGGCGCAGCGCCTCACGCATCGCCATGGTGCCGGCGATCTTGAACGCCATCTCCGAGGAGTCGACGTCGTGGAACTGGCCGTCCATGAGGGTGCACTTGACGCCGACCACCGGGTACCCGGCGAGGACGCCGTACTGCAGCGCGTCCTGGGCGCCGGCGTCGACCGAGGGGATGTACTCCTTCGGCACGCGGCCGCCGGTGACCTCGTTCGAGAACTCGTAGGTGGCGCCGTCCTCGCGAGCCTCGAGAGGCTCGACACGGATCTGCACCTTCGCGAACTGGCCCGAGCCGCCGGTCTGCTTCTTGTGCGTGTAGTCCAGGCGCTCGACGGTCTTGCGGATCGCCTCGCGGTAGGCCACCTGCGGCTTGCCGACGTTGGCCTCGACGTTGAACTCGCGGCGCATGCGGTCGACCAGCACCTCGAGGTGCAGCTCGCCCATGCCGGAGATGATCGTCTGTCCGGACTCCTCGTCGTTCTCGACCTTGAAGGTGGGATCCTCCTCGGCGAGCTTCTGGATCGCGACGCCCAGCTTCTCCTGGTCACCCTTGGTCTTCGGCTCGATGGCCACCGACAGCACGGTGTCGGGGAAGGTCATCGACTCGAGGACGATCGGGTTCTGCGAGTCGCACAGCGTCTCGCCGGTGGTGGTCTGCTTCAGGCCCGCGACGGCGATGATCTCGCCGGCGCCGGCGTCCGAGCGCTCCTCGCGCTTGTTGGCGCGCATCTGGTAGATCTTGCCGATGCGCTCCTTGCGGTCCTTGGTCGAGTTGATGACCTGGTCGCCGACGGCGACGCGGCCCGAGTAGACGCGCACGAAGGTCAGCTTGCCCAGGTGCGGATCGGTCTGCACCTTGAACGCCAGGCCGGAGAACGGCTGGTCGTCGCTGGGCTCGCGGGTCGCCTCGGTCTCGCCGTCCTGCAGCGTGCCGTGCACCGCGCCGATGTCCAGCGGGGACGGCATGTAGGCGATGACGTTGTCCAGCAGCGGCTGGACGCCCTTGTTCTTGAACGACGTCCCGCACATCACCGGGTTCAGGCTGCCGGAGATGGTGGCGCGGCGGATGCCGGCCTTGATCTCCGGGATGGACAGCTCCTCGCCACCGAGGTACTTCTCCATGATCTCGTCGTCGTTCTCGGCGAGCGTCTCGAGCAGCTTCTCGCGGTACTCCTCGGCCTTGTCCTGCAGGTCGGCCGGGATGTCCTCGACGTCGTAGTCCTCGCCGATCTTCGTCTCGCCGCGCCAGGTCAGCGCCTTCATCTGCAGCAGGTCGACGACGCCGATGAAGTCGGCCTCGGCACCGATGGGAAGCTGCACGACCAGCGGCGTCGCGCCGAGGCGGTCGACCATCATCTGCACGCAGCGGTAGAAGTCCGCGCCGGTGCGGTCGAGCTTGTTGACGTAGCACATGCGGGGGACGTTGTACTTGTCCGCCTGCCGCCAGACGTTCTCGGTCTGCGACTCGACACCGGCGACGCCGTCGTACACCGCGACAGCGCCGTCGAGGACGCGCAGCGAGCGCTCGACCTCGACGGTGAAGTCGACGTGGCCCGGCGTGTCGATGATCTGGATGACGTGGTCTTTCCAGTTGCACTTGATCGCCGCGGAGGTGATCGTGATGCCGCGCTCCTGCTCCTGCTCCATCCAGTCCATGGTGGCCGCACCGTCGTGGACCTCACCGATCTTGTAGGTCATGCCGGTGTAGAAGAGGATGCGCTCGGTCGTGGTGGTCTTGCCGGCATCGATGTGCGCCATGATGCCGATGTTGCGGACCTTGGAGAGGTCGGTAGCCACTCGATTTTCTCGCAATCGCTTTGGTTGGGGTGTGTCTAGAACTGCGCCGTACGCCGCGCCCTCGTGAGGCGGCGGCGTACGGGGTGGATTACCAGCGGTAGTGCGCGAAGGCCTTGTTGGACTCGGCCATCTTGTGCATGTCCTCGCGACGCTTGACGCTCGCGCCGAGACCGTTCGAGGCGTCCAGGATCTCGTTCATCAGGCGCTCGGTCATGGTCTTCTCGCGACGCTGGCGGCTGTAGGCGACCAGCCAGCGCAGCGCGAGGGTGTTGGCGCGGTTCGGCTTGACCTCGACCGGGACCTGGTAGGTGGCGCCGCCGACGCGGCGCGACTTGACCTCGAGGGCGGGCTTGATGTTGTCGAGCGCGCGCTTGAGGGTGATCACCGGGTCGTTGCCGTCGGACTTCGCCCGGGCGCCTTCGAGCGCGCCGTAGACGATGCGCTCAGCGGTCGAGCGCTTGCCCGACAGCAGGATCTTGTTGACCAGCGAGGTGACGACGGGGTTGCCGTAGACCGGGTCGTTGATGACCGGGCGACGGGGCGCGGGACCCTTGCGAGGCATTAGCTCTTCTCCTTCTTGGCGCCGTAGCGCGAACGTGCCTGCTTGCGGCCACGGACACCCTGGGTGTCGAGCGAGCCGCGGATGATCTTGTAGCGCACACCGGGCAGGTCCTTCACACGACCGCCGCGGACGAGCACGATCGAGTGCTCCTGCAGGTTGTGGCCGACGCCCGGGATGTAGGCGGTGACCTCGATGCCGCTCGAGAGCTTCACGCGGGCGACCTTGCGCAGCGCGGAGTTCGGCTTCTTCGGGGTGGTGGTGTACACGCGGGTGCACACACCGCGACGCTGGGGGCTTCCCTTGAGCGCAGGCGTGTTGGTCTTCGTGACCTTGTCCTGGCGGCCCTTGCGGACCAGCTGCTGGATCGTAGGCATACTGCCTCTTCGTCTCCTCAAACTCACAGCGACTGCCGGGGCTCGAAGGCGCCTAGCGCTGCTGCTCTGTGTACTTGACTGTTGTGGTGGTGCGAGGTTCAGTTGTGCTCGCCGGTACCCGCGCTCGGGCGTGTCGGACGGGTCGACACGTTAACGGGCCTGGCTGCATGTGGCCACGGCTGCCGCAGCACATACCTGTGCATGGCGCCGTACGGCGTGAGCACAAGGGTCAACTCTACCGCCCGGTCCGCAGGCCGTCAAAGTGAAGGCCGACCCCAATAGCGTGATCCGGGTCGCTAGGTCCGGTCGGTGCCGCGGCGGCCCGGGGCTGTGCGCGGGTTCAGGAAATAGCGTACCGCGGCGCCCGGCACCACCTCGGCGTTCGGGCGTACCCCGAGCCGCCGCTCGGGTGCGGTGGCGAGCGCGCCGAGGGTGCCCTGGACGACGTCCAGGCGGCCCGCGTCGCTCGCGTCCTGCATCACCCGGCGCACTCGGGCCGGGAGCGACAGCGGCCAGGCGAGCAGCAGCAACGGGAGCAGCACGACCCACCAGGCGGTGGCCAGCGAGCTGGTCAGCAGCAGGATCACGACGACCACCGCGGCGGCCACCACCGGGAGGACGGCGCCGAGCAGCACGCCGCCCAGCAGGCTCGGCCAGGCCGACGGCCAGGCCTGCGGCAGCGCGGGATGGTGCGGCCGGCGGGCCGGTCGGGTCGACATGCGCACAGCGTACTGAACGCGGGCGCGGGCGCGGCGCTTCGGCCGCCGCCGGGCGGCGCTCAGCCGCCGAACCTGCGGTGGCGGTGCGCGTACTCGCGGACCGCGCGCAGGAAGTCCACGCGGCGGAAGTCCGGCCAGTACACGTCGGAGAAGTAGAACTCGGCGTTCGCGGTCTGCCACAGCAGGAAGCCCGACAGCCGCTGCTCCCCCGACGTCCGGATGATCAGGTCCGGGTCGGGCTGGCCCTTGGTGTACAGGTGCGCGGCGATGTCGTCGAGGTCGATCGCCTCGGCGGCCTGCTCGATGCTGAGCCCGCGGTCCGCGGCGGTGCGCAGCGCCCCGCGGACGGCGTCGACGATCTCCTGCCGGCCGCCGTACCCGACCGCGATGTTGATGGCCATCCCACCGTGCCCCTCGGTGGCGGCGGCGGCGTCCTGCAGGGCCGCGGCGACGTCCGGCGGCAGCAGGTCGAGGGCGCCCATCAGCCGGATGCGCCAGTCGCGCCCGCCACGGCTGAGCCGGCGGGCCACGTCCGAGATGACCTGCAGCAGCGGACCGATCTCCTCGGGGTCGCGATTGGTGAGGTTGTCGGTGGACAGCAGCCAGATGGTCACCACCTCGACACCGAGATCGTCGCTCCAGCGCATCAGGTCGTCGAGCTTCTCGCCGCCGTAGCGGTGGCCGTCGGCGACCTCGAAGCCCATCTCGCGGGCCCAGCGGCGGTTGCCGTCCACGATCACCCCGATGTGCCTGGGGATGTTGGCGCCCTTGAGGTCGGCCAGCACCCGGCTCTCGTAGGCGGTGTACAGCGCGGGCGACAGCACGCGCTTGGCGCGCTTGCGCGCCTTGGTCAGGGCGCGTCGCGCACGCGCTGCGGTGATCGCCACTCCCGGACCTTATCGCCTGGTCCGGCCCGCCGGCGCGCGGCCGAGGGGCAGCGATCCGCGCAACACTTACGGCACCGTAGGTTACGCGCGAGTAGCCTGAACTGGTGAACCGTAACCTGCACGTGGTGGATGTCGTCCAGCGGCTCGAGCTGGAGCGTGCGCTCGCCGACGCCGATCCCGACTACGAGCCGCTCGACACCCGCCCCACGTGGCGCGGCTGGATCCATTTCGGCGCGTTCTTCACCGCGATCGTGCAGTCCGCGGTGCTGATCCCCCTGGCCGCGGTGCAGAGCGGCCGCGCCGCGCTGGCGGTGTCGATCTACTGCGCGGCGATGCTCGCGCTGTTCGGGACGTCGGCGCTGTACCACCGCCGGCGCTGGACGACGCGCGGCTGGAAGATCATGAAGCGGCTGGACCACAGCATGATCTTCCTGTTCATCGCCGGGACCTACGCGCCGTTCGGGTTCATGGCGCTCGGCGGCGCCACGCGCTGGTGGATCCTCGGCGTGGTGTGGACCGGCGCGCTCGCCGGGATCGCGCTGAAGCTCTTCTGGCCCCTCGCGCCGCGCTGGGTCGGCGTGCCGATCTACCTCGCCGTGGGCTGGGCCGCGGTGTTCGTGCTCGGGCCGCTGCTGCGCAACGGCGGGGTCGGCGCCCTGGTGCTGCTGATGGTCGGCGGGCTGTGCTACACGGTCGGCGCGATCGCCTACGCCGCCAAGTGGCCCAACCCGCGCCCCGGCCACTTCGGGTACCACGAGGTGTTCCACGCGTTCACGGTGCTCGCGGCGACCAGCCACTACATCGCGGTCTTCCTGGTGCTCTACTCCAGCCCGCTGGTCTGAGGCCCGGCGCTCAGCCCAGCATCCACCAGGACAGCAGCACGAGCACGAGCAGGATCGCGGCGCCGACGGCGATCACCGCGGCCCAGGGCCGGCCGGCCGCCGCCGGCACGGCCGCGTGCCGCGGCCCGACGCCGGCCGCCGCCACCTGCGCCAGCGCCGGACCGCGCGCCGGGAGGGAGCGGACGACGTCCGCCGCCAGCACCTGCACCTCCGGCGGCGCCTCGTCGGAGACGATCGTCGAGGTCTCGGCGATCACGTCCAGGACGCGCAACGCCTCCGCGGCCTGCTCGCTGGTCCACCGCTGCTCGGGGTCGCGCTCCATCATCTGGCCGATCGGCCGTTCCAGGATGCCGGCGTGCACCGGCTCCCGGGGCTCCTGCTCGATCACCCGGTGCAGCATCGCGACGGGGGTGCCCGCGTCGTCGTACGGCGCCTTGCCCTCCACGGCGGCGAACAACGTCGCCCCCAGCGCCCACACGTCGCTCGGGAAGTCCGGCTCCCCGGTGCGGGCGAGCTCGGGCGAGAAGTACACCGGCGTACCGCTCATGACCCCTTCCAGGGTCACCTGCTCCTCGTTCTCCTTGCGCGCGATGCCGAAGTCGACCAGCTTGGCGTCGCCCTGCGGGGTGATGAGGATGTTGGCCGGCTTGACGTCGCGGTGCACCACGCCCGCGGCGTGCGCGGCGGCGAGGCCCTCGGCCAGCTGGGCGCCGATGTGCACCACCTGCTCGACGGGCATCCGGCCGCGGTCGGTGATGACCTTCTGCAGGTTCTCCGACTCGACGTACTCCATGACCAGCCACAGCTGATCGGTGTCCTCCACGATGTCGTGGATCTGCACCACGTGCGGGTTGGCGATCGCGGCGACGGTGCGGGCCTCGCGACGGGCGCGTTCGACCGACCGGCCGTCGATGCCGACACCGGCCGCGATCTGCTTCACGGCGACCTGGCGACCGAGCACCGGGTCGTCGCACAGCCACACCATGCCCATTCCGCCGCGGCCAAGGGCCCTGATCACGCGATAGCGATCAGCGATCAGCTCGGGGGGATTCATGCTCTGGACGGGCCTCTCTGGACTACTGGCGGCCTGCGCGACGGTCCGGACGCATGCTCGGGATCTATCATGCCTAGTTTCACGACGCTCTCGCAGGTGTAATGAGCACGATTGCGTCTCATCCCGGCCTCCGGCGGCATGTCGCCGCTCGTGCGCCGGCTCCCGGCGGCTAGTTCGCCGTCCAGCCGCCGTCGATCTTGTACGACGAGCCGTTGATGCAGTCCGCCAGCGGCGAGCACAGGTAGGCGGCCAGCTCGGCGACCTCCTCGGGCTCGAGCAGCCGCTTCACGGACGGACGCTGCAGCATCACCTGCTCGATGACCTCGTCCTCGCCGATGCCGCGCGTCCTCGCCTGGTCGGCGATCTGCTTCTCGACGAGCGGGGTGCGCACGTAGCCGGGGTTGATGCAGTTGGAGGTCACCCCGTGGCCGCCGCCTTCCATGGCGGTCACCTTGCTGAGGCCCTCGAGGCCGTGCTTGGCGGTCACGTACGCGACCTTGAAAGGCGAGGCGACCAGGCCGTGCGCGGAGCTGATGTTGACCACCCGGCCCCAGCCGCGCTCGTACATCCGCGGCAGCGAGGCCTGGATGAGCCGGAACGGCGCCTCCACCATCACCTTCTGGATGGCGACGAACACCGCGGGGTCGAACTCCTCGATGGGCGCGACCCGCTGGAAGCCGGCGTTGTTGACGATGATGTCGGCGGCGTAGCCGGCGGCGTCGATCCGCTCCAGGGCCGCCGGGTCGGACAGGTCGGCGCCGATCCCCCGGCCGCCGAGCGGCTCGGCGACGGCCTGCGCGGCACTCGCGTCGAGGTCGACGATCACAACGGTGGCGCCGGCCTGGGCGAGGCGGGTGGCGCACGCCAGCCCGATGCCGCTGACGCCGCCGGTGATCAGCGCGGTCTTGCCGGAGAGGTCGACATTGACGAGTGGCTCGGTGGGCATCGGGGCCTCCTGGCGAGTTGCAGCAGCGGTGCGCCCAAGGTAGCCGACCGGCCGGCTCGCGCACGCGGCGCCTCGACTCAGGGGAGTGCGCCCCCTAGGCTTTCGCCATGGAGCACACCCTGGAGTGCGATCTGCTGGTCATCGGCGCGGGGCCGGCGGGTCTGTTCGCCGCCTACTACGCGGGCTTCCGGGATCTGCGGGTCGTCGTCGTCGACTCGCTGCCCGAGCCCGGCGGGCAGGTGAGCGCGCTGTACCCGGAGAAGGTCATCTACGACGTCGCGGGGTTTCCCGCGGTCAAGGGCCAGGAGCTCGTCGATCGGCTCGTCGAGCAGGCCGCCCAGTACTCGCCGCGGTACCTGCTCGGCCATCGCGCGGAGCACCTCGCGGCGCATCAGGACCACGTCGAGGTGATCACCAGCCAGGACGCCGTGATCCAGGCCAAGGCGGTGCTGATCACCGGCGGCATCGGCACCTTCACCCCGCGTCCCCTGCAGGACGCCGAGGACTACGAGGGGCACGGGCTGCGCTACTTCGTGCCGAAGCTGGAGGACCTGCGGGACCAGGACGTGCTCATCGTCGGCGGCGGCGACTCGGCGTTCGACTGGGCCGACAGCCTGGACGGTGTCGCGCGCTCGCGCACGTTGATCCATCGGCGCGAGCAGTTCCGGGCGCACGAGGGCACGGTGCAGAAGGTCCTCGCGGGGGACCTCACCGTGCTCACGCCGTACGAGGTCGCCAAGATCAGCGGCGACCCGGAGATCACCGCCGTCGACGTGTTCCACAGCAAGACCGGCGAGCGCCGCACGCTGGAGGTGCAGGCCGTGGTCGCGGCCCTCGGGTTCACCGCGGACATGGGCATCTTCGCGTCGTGGGGCATCGAGCAGCGCAAGCGGCACCTGCTCGTGGACGCCGCGATGCGCACCAACCTCCCGCGGGTGTTCGCCGCCGGGGACATCGTCGACTACGCCTCGGACCCGGAGGCGAAGGTGCGGCTGATCGCGGTCGGCTTCGGTGAGGCCGCGACCGCCGTGAACAACGCCGTCCCGGTGATCCGCCCGGGCGCGAAGGTCTTCCCGGGGCACTCCTCGGACCCCGGCTGACGGGCTAGGGCTTGCGGCGGGCGCGCGCCTTCGCGACGCGCTCCCGGCGCTTGGCGCGCTGCTCGTCCATGAGCTGCTCGGGAGTGCCCAGCCGAGGGCGGGTCTGCGGGAACTCGTCGACGTCGTCGTCGGCTCGCGGCGGCACCGCCGGCTTCGCCTCGCCGAGGTGCTCCTGCGGCGGCGGCGTCGCGTCGGGCCGGAAGTCGGAGGGCACCTTCTTGATGTGCCGGTTCATCGAGCGGAACAGGAAGTAGCAGGCGACGACGAACACCAGCAGCACGAACAAGCCGGTCGGGGCGGCCTTGCCCCACTCGGGGTTGTTCGGTGGCGCGTTGTTCGGGCCGGCCTCCGCGAGCAGCACGCTCGCCGTGCCCACCAGGGTCTGGATCATCGGGACGCCACCTCCAGGCGTTCGCGGACACCGGCGAACAGGTCGTCCTCCGGGATGGCCGAATCGACGTGCGAGATCGCCAGCTCGTAGTCCTCCGTGGGCCACGCGGTGCGCTGGGACTCCAGCGATGCGGCGAACCACCGGCCCTCGGGATCGACCTGGGTGGCGTGCGCGCGCAGCGCGTCGTCGCGGACGTGGAAGTAGTCGCCGCACGGCACCCGCGTGGTGATGCGCCGGAAGTTGTCCGGCCGGTCGCCCCACGAGGCCAGCCACTCCTTGTAGACCGCCTCGCCGCCGTGTGTCTCGAGGTACTCGTCGATGGCTTCCATCCGGGCCCGCGAGAAGTTCATGTGGTAGTAGACCTTCAGGATCTGCCAGGGCTCGCCGAGCTCGGGGTGGTACGCCGGATCGGCGGCCGCCTCGACGGCCGCCATGGAGACGGTGTGCGTCATGATGTGGTCCGGGTGCGGGTAGCCGCCGTTCTCGTCGTACGTCAGCATCACGTGCGGCCGGTCGCGGCGGATCATCTCGACCAGCGGGGGCACCGTCTCCTCCAGCGGGGCCAGTGCGAAGCAGCCCTCCGGCAGCGGCGGCAGCGGGTCGCCCTCCGGCAGGCCCGAGTCCACGAAGCCCAGCCACCACTGCTTCACCCCGAGGATCTCGCGGGCGCGGGCCATCTCCGCGCGGCGGATCTCGCCGATGCGCTCCCAGGTCTCGGGCGTGTCCATCGCGGGGTTCAGGACGCTGCCCCGCTCGCCGCCGGTGCACGTGACGACGACGACGTCGACGCCCTCGGCGACGTACTTCGCCATCGTCGCGGCGCCCTTGCTGGACTCGTCATCGGGATGGGCGTGCACCGCCATCAGGCGAAGCTGCGCATTGTCGTTCGTCGGCATGCCTCCATTCTCCCTGATCGTCGTCGGGCACCGTCGGCCGCACGCTGTGACGACGACCGGCGCTCGCCGCCGGCGTTTGACATGCCGGGTACCGTGGGCAGTTCACTGTCGATTCTCCAGGAGAAACCCATGTCTGAACCCGGCAAGACCTGGCTCACCCAGGCGGCGTACGACAAGCTGAAGGCCGAGCTCGACGAGCTGATCGCCAACCGTCCGGCGGTCGCCGCCGAGATCAACGAGCGTCGCGAAGAGGGCGACCTGAAGGAGAACGGCGGCTACCACGCCGCCCGCGAGGAGCAGGGGCGCCAGGAGGGCCGGATCCGCCAGCTCGAGGAGCTGCTGCGCAACGCCGAGATCGGCGAGGCGCCGGACGCCGACGCCGGAATCGGCATCGGCAGCGTCGTGCGGGTGCGGTACGTCGGCGACGACGACGAGGAGAAGTTCCTCATCGGCTCCCGCGAGATCGCCGCGACCACCGACCTGCAGGTCTACTCCCCCGAGTCGGCGATCGGCGAGGCGCTGATCGGTCACCGCGCCGGCGACGAGGTGACCTACGAGACGCCCACCGGCGCCAAGATCACCATCGAGATCATCGGCGTCGAGGCGTTCCACGCCTAGCTAGACGTCGCAGCTGACCCGGTAGCCGGCCTCCTCGAGGGCGGCGACCAGGGCGGCCGCGTGCTCGCGGCCCTTCGTCTCCACCCGCAGCGAGATCGCCACCTCCCCCAGGCTGAGGTCCGAGCGCAGCCGGGAGTGCTCGACGTCGACGATGTTGGCCCCGTGGTCGGCCAGCAGGTGCACCAGCCGGGCCAGCGTCCCGGGCCGGTCGGCGACCGCGCAGCGCAGCGACAGGTAGCGTCCCACGGCGACCATGCCGTGCTGGATCACCTGCATCAGCAGCACCGGGTCGACGTTCCCGCCGGACAGGATCGCCACCAACGGCGGCTCGAACCGGTCGGGATGCGCCAGCACGGCCGCCATCGCGGCGGCGCCCGCCGGCTCCACCACGAGCTTGGCCCGCTCCAGGCAGAACAGCAGCGCCTCGGAGATGTCGTCCTCGCTCACGGTCACGATGTCGTCGACCAGCGCCTGCACGTGCGCGAGGGTGATCTCGGCGGGCTTCGGCACGGCGATGCCGTCGGCCATCGTCGCCATCCGCTGCAGCGCGACCGGGTGGCCCTGGCGCAGCGACTCCGGAAACGCCGCCGCGGCCCGCGCCTGGACCCCGACGATGCGCACGTCGGGCCGCCGGCCCCGGATCGCCGCCGCGACGCCGGACAGCAGGCCGCCGCCCCCTGTCGAGACGACCACGGTGCGCACGTCGGGACACTGCTCCAGGATCTCCAGACCGCACGTCCCCTGGCCCGCGATGAGGTCCGGGTGGTCGAACGGGTGGATGAAGATCGCCCCGGTACGCCGGGCGTCCTCCTCCGCGGCGAGCAGCGCCTCGCCGAGGTCGGCCCCGACCTGGTGCACGGTGGCGCCGTACCCCCGGGTGGCCGCGAGCTTGGGCAGCGGCGCGTTCACCGGCATGTAGACGGCCGCGGGCGCGCCGAGGATGGCCGCCGCCAGCGCCACCCCCTGGGCGTGGTTGCCGGCGCTGGCCGCGACGACGCCGCGGGCCCGCTCCTCCTCGCTCAGCCGGGCGATCCGCACGTAGGCACCGCGGATCTTGAACGACCCGGCCCGCTGGAGGTTCTCGCACTTGAGGTACGCCGGACCGCCGATGCGCTGGGCGAGAGCACGGGAGCTCTCCAGCGGGGTCTCGCGCAGGACGCCGGCGATCTCGCGGCGCGCCAGCTCGACGTCCTGGACCGTCACCAGCGGAATGCTCATGCCCAGGATCTTGCCACCCGTGGTCCACATCGTGGGATGCGACTCCTCCCGCCGGCCGCCGCCGGAAGGAGTGATCTGCCTGTTGTCCACAGGTGCGCGGTGGCCGGAAAGTTGTCGGGGTTGGCACGTATGTTCTAGTCATGGAGCAGGAGGCGACGAACGGGGTCATGGCCGACCCGGGCGATGTCGCGCTGGCCGAGATCATCGAGGTGCGCAAGCAGCAGGCCGCGCTGCACC